>DASSLZ010000324.1:0-6874 GCA_035689165.1 Candidatus Eiseniibacteriota bacterium
AGCCGGCGATGGGCGTCATTCCCAACAGCTCGGTCACGTACGCGCGCCAGGCCGCCGACTTCGACCTCTATCGCCTGCACGGCACCTGGTACCTGGTGGACGGCGGTGTTTGGTATCGCTCCACGTCGTGGCGCGGGCCGTTCCTCTCGATCCGGGCATCCGCCGTTCCGCGTGAGGTCCTCACCATTCCCTCGCGCTATCGCCGCGACTGGACCGTCTCCAGCGCCGACGACAACGATCGCGACCGCTACGGCTACCGCGACCGCGACGGCTACCGCGACAACGACCGCGACCGCGACAGGGATCGCTATCAGACGATCCGCTACTGGAACTCGGGGCGGACCTTCACGGTCGAGCCGAGCGGGGACATGATCCCGGGCACCGACATCGACTACGTCCGCGGCAACGCGAGCTACGACCTGTACCGCTACAACGACTCGTGGTATCTCGCCGATCAGACCGGCTGGTACCGCGCCGACACGTGGCGCGGGCCGTTCATCTCGATCCAGCTGGGCAGCGTGCCTCGGGCCGTCATCTCGGTTCCGATGACGTATCGCCGCTACTGGAGCACCGACTAACGCTCCGATCGGATACGGGCGTTTCGCGGAAGTCCCGGGCGCCTCGGCGTCCGGGACTTCTCCGTTCTTCGGAGCGCATGGGGCGGTGTGGGGTACCACTGCGAGGCACGTTCGGACGCAATACCCCCTCCCCGGAGGCTGGTCCATGTCCCGCTCGCCGGCTTCGCCTCTCGTCGTCCTGCCCTCCTGCCTCTTCCTCCTGTCTCTGGTATCGACCGCCGCGTTGGCCGAGGAGTCGCCGCCATGGCTCTCCGATCGCGGACCGGGCATCGCGACGTCCCTCTTCGGCACGTACGTACAGAAAGGCGAGCTGCTCCTCTATCCCTTCTACGAGTACACATGGAATCGGGATCAGGAGTACAAGCCGGAGGAGCTGGGATACGCCGGCTCGCACGATCAGCGCGGCACGTTGATCGAGCACGAGGGGCTGATCTTCCTGGCGTACGGCGTCTCGCGCCGCGTGGCCCTCGAGCTCGAGTCGGCGCTGATCGCCGACGCCACGCTGCACAAGGACCCCTCCGATCTCTCCGGCGTTCCGCGGCGCCTGCACGAGTCCGGCTTCGGCGATACGCAGGCCGAGATCCGGTGGCGCTGGGTGGAGGAGACGGCGTCCCGACCGGAGCTCTGGAGCTACTTCGAGGCGGTGTTTCCCTTTCAGAAGAACCGGAAGCTCATTGGCACGCAGGACTGGGAGCTGGTCCCGGGTGTCGGCGCCACGAAGGGGTTTGGATGGGGAACGGTCACCACCAGAATCTCAGGGACCTACGACGCCGAAGGAGGCGACTTCGTGTTCGGGGAATACGCTCTCGAATACCTGAAGCGCCTGACCCCGCGCTGGCGGCTGGTTCTGGCGCTCGAGGGGGAACAGGACGAGGCCGCCGTGATCGGGGAGCTCCAGTGGCGATTCGCGCCCCGGGCGCTCCTCAAGCTGAACAACGGCTTCGGCGTTACCAGCAAGGCTCCGGACATCGCGCCCGAAGTCGGAGTGGCGCTCTCGTTCTAGGCGCAGGCGCTCGGTCGCAGGCCCGAAGACCGCCGGGTCATCCGCGACGCGATACGGCCGCTCCCAGGTTTCGATGCGCGCGCCACCCCGCGAAGAGGAACGCGACCTCGACGAGGGCGATGACCACCATCGTCTGAACCAGTCCCGAGCTGCCGAACCCGTAGGAATGCAGTCCCGACGCCAGGACGAAGTTCACGCCGAGATAGGTCATGAGAATCGTCCAGAAGGCGCCGATCGACCAAGCCGCGACGCCGAAGGGTCCGAGCCGACCGTCGAAGCGCGCGTGCAGGATCGCCATGTAGGCCAGGAACGCGACGAGCGACCAGACCTCCTTGGGATCCCATCCCCAGTACCGTCCCCACGACGAGGCGGCCCAGATCGATCCGGTGAGGATTCCCGCGATCAGGAAGATCGAGCCTACGACGAGGTACCAGTACAGCAGGTCGCTCCAGCGGTCGGCGAGGCCCCGCCGCCGCGGCGCGAAGATGGCGGCCCCCAGCACCAGGTGCGCGAGGAACGTGGCGATCGCGAAGACGGAGTAGCTCACCATGATGATCGGCACGTGGATCGCGAGCCACGGCGTCCCCGATAGCACCGGCGGGATCGGATGGATGAAGGGATCGATCGGGAGCCGGTCCAGCAGCAGCATCACCAGCGCCGCCATGGCCGCGGCGTTGTAGATCAGCATGCGGTTCCGCGCCAGCACCGACACGACGCCGAACAGGCCGACGCCCCATCCCAGGAAGAGCATCGACTCGTACATGTTCGAAGCGGGGATGTGGCCCGCGATCTGCCAGCGCGTCGCGATGCCCCAGGTCATGACGGCGAACCCCAGCACGACCAGGAGTCCCGTGGTCCAACGGAGCCGCCACCGATTCTTCTCCAGCGTGAGACCCGCGCCGATCGCCGCGGGGAGGAGAAGGATCCAGGCCACGCGGACCGGATGAACGGCGTTGTAGCGGATCTCCCGCTCGATCGCCGGAGGCGTGGGGTAGTGGGAGGGAGCCGTGGGGCGCACCTGCGCCTCCAGACCGGCCCAGGCCTCCAGGGTCTTCAGGCCGCTCGGGGGAGTCCAGGCGGCCACCGGATCCGCGGCCGGAATCGCGCGGATCGCCTGCCCGGTCAGGTAGCCGTGGAGCGTTTCGAGACGCTCGCTCACGCGGAGCAGGTGCTTGTCGGCCTTGGAGGGCTTGCCGCCCCCTTCCTGACGCGCCATGGCGGCCTGCACCGCCTGGTGGAGCGGCTCGCTCGAGACCAGGCTGTGATAGCTCGCGTACCGATTCGCCGAGGCACGGCCGATCCGGGCCGCGACGTCGCCGTCCAGGAGCACGACCGGCTCGTCCGACCACCGCTCCGGGTCCATGGTCCATCCGAGGACCACGGCGACCGGGTCCTGCCCCTTCCATCCACCGCGTCCCGTGACGGTTCGCACGTCGTCGCGAGCCTGGGTGTCCAGCGGCATCACCCGTCCGTCGCTCTGCACCGGCAGCCGATGGATCCTGTCGAGCAGGTCCTGCGAAGGCGCGCCGGCGGCTTGAGAGGTGCCGGCGCATGCGGCGAGGCCCGCGAGGACGGCGACCCCCATCATGCCGCTCCGCCGCTGGGCGATCCGCGTCGACAGCACGACGAGCATGCCCAGGACGAGGAGGCCGTAGCCCCAGAAGACGATCGGCTGTCCAGGGTCCTTGGACACCGAGAGGATCGACATTTCGCGCCCGCCCTGGATCTGATAGCTCGACTGGAAGAAGCGGTAGCCGCCGTGGCTGAGCGGGCGGTTCATCTGGATCACCGCAGGAGTCTCCGCGCCGGAAGGATCGCGCACCGTGACGCGGCTCCGGAACATGGCCGGTCGCTGCGTGCCGGGGTAGACGTCGATCTGGAAGTCGTCGAGCCGGACCGCGAAGGGGAGGTTCCGGTGCACGTCGGCCTGGCCGGGAGCCTCGGAGAAGAAGTGGCTGGCGCTCTCGCCCTCCCAGAGAGGAAGGCGTCCTTCCTGGACCGCCACGGCCGTCACCAGCGAGCCGACCAGGATGAGGAGGAGGGAGGCGTGGGTGACCAGAAAGCCGATCCGCCAGCGGTTTCGCGGCCAGCGTTCCCAGAGCGCCGCCCCGACGTTCAGGGCGAAGAGGCCCAGGAGCAGCCGGAACCAGAAGGCGTGGTAGACGAAGCGCGCCGCCTCGGCGCCCTGGAGGGACTCGATGATGGTTCCGAACGACATCACGACGGCGATGGAGACGAGAAGGATGATCGACAGCTCGAGCGAGGCCAGCGTGCGCAGGGTCGCGTTCACGGTTTGGGGTCCCGGGTGGATGGGGGAGAAGCTCGAAGACGTGCGGTAGCGTACCGGTTTCCGGAAGCTTGGAAAACGGTTCCGAGGTACCCCTCCACCCGGGACGCTGGGCTACGCGAACTGCTTGTCGTCGGCCGTGGGGCCGTAGATCGAGGGCACGAGCGCGTCGTTCAGGCGCAGGTAGACCGTGAGCTGCCCGCGGTGATGCGCCATGTGCATCATCGTATCCCGGAGAACGACCTCGCGCGGCTCCTCGCTCTTCACCTCGCCGCCCGCGAGCAGGCGCCAGGGCGTCTTCAAGTGCTCATCGCTCGCGGCGCGCAGCGTCCGGCGCGCCTCCTCCACCGCCTTATCGTGCGCCTCGATCAGCTCCCGGCGGGTGCGAAGGGGCTTTCGATCCGGATGGCCCGCTTTCGGCGCCACGTCCAGCTCGTCCTGATTCACGATCAGGTTGACCCAGGTCGGTATGGTTGCCACCAGCATGGCCAGACGGCCCAGGGGCATCGATTTGTCGTGCGGCTTCCAGTCGTCGCGACCTTCGGGGACATGTTCCAGGGCACGCCGGGTGCGGGGTGCCTCGCTCTCCAGCTGGGCCAGAAGCCATTCGGTCGTTTTCATAGAATCTCTCCTTTCGGATCGGTGGGGTCACTCACCGTCCCGGTCCGTACAGGGCCGGAGGAAACCGCGGGTGCGCGGGGGCTCCGGGCGGGTCCGGGTCCGTGGTGGTAACCGACGTATTGAGAGAGTGTTCGGAACCGTCCGACGTCCTGGGTGCTAGCGCCCAGACGCTCCCGGGCATTTTTCTTGCCGCATTCGTGCTCGTCCCAGTGCCCAGCTATCGATCCTACCGGAATAGCTCACGGGCAACGCGGCTCGAAGACCCATTGTGGAGGAGGAGATTTCCATGATCCGCAAGAGTGTGGCCATCGTCCTGGCGGTCGTCTGCCTGGCACTACTGGGCGCCGCCGGGGTGACCTACTCCAAGTACAAGAAGTCTCAGGCCGGCCTCGCCCAGGCGAGTGCCGATCAGGAAGCCATGCGGCAGCGGTACGATCAGGCCGTCAACGAGATCGTCTCGATCCAGGACAGCCTGAACGCCATCGCCATCGGCGAGAACCATGCGCAGGGCGACATCGAGCTCCACGGCCAGACCATTCACGAGAAGGTGCTCGATCGGATCACGACCATCAAGGCGTCGATCGCGCGAACCAAGGCGCGCATCGACGAGCTGGACGCGAGGCTGAAGCACAACGGCATCCGCATGGCGAGCATGAAGCGGATGATCGAAGGGCTCAAGGAATCGGTCCAGTATCGTGAGGACAAGATCGCCATGCTGTCGACGCAGGTGGACACGCTTCGGACCCGCGTGACCGGGCTCAAGTTCGAGATCCAGGGACAGCAGGAAGCCCTGCAGCGGAACCAGGACGAGCTCCTGGCCCGGCAGAAGGAACTGGCGACCATCTACTACACCATGGGGACCAAGGACGAGCTGAAGAATGCCGGCGTGGTGCAGCCCAACGGCGGCGTGCTCGGCGTGGGCAAGACCCTCAAGGTGTCCGGACGGTTCGAGGAGGCCGCCTTCTCCCCGCTCAACACGGACGAGCAGAACGTGATCCAGATCCCCGCGAAGAAGGGGAAGGTCCAGATCCTGAGCGCGCAGCCGCCGGGCAGCTACTCGCTGACCAAGGTGGGGAAGGATATGGTCGAGCTGCACATCCTCGACCGGACCGAGTTCCGGAAGATCAAGCACCTGGTCATTCTCAAGGCATAGCCGCAGGCAGAGCGACGTCGCCGCGCCGGCTTCGTCCGACGCGGCAGAGCGGGCGGGTGTCCCTCACGGGCGCCCGCCCGTTTCGCGTCCCGGCGTACCGGTTCCCGTCAGGCCTCGGAGCTGTTCTCGCGGATCGCCGTGATCACGGCGTGCCCCGCGTGGAAGACGGCCGACAGCGGGTGCCGGTTCTGGCTCAGCTCCTCGTCGGTCGCCTCGATGCCGAGGGTTCCCTCGAAGGTCCTCACGTAGAGCCGCACGCGCCCGATGCGCGGCGTGGGCGTGTCCTCCACGGAAGGGAGGGCCGGGGCATGCGTCTCGGCCGCGTCCAGGAACGCCTCCGCCGCCTCGCGCACGGCCGCGTTCTCCCCGGCCCCGATCACCCCGCCGCCGTTGCTGAAGTAGAGGCTCGTCGTGCCGTCGGCCAGTGAAAGCAGGGTGGCGATGCCGGTGGCATAGCCCAGCTCCATGATCGCACCCCAGACGCGGGGTCGCGCTTCGGTCGGCTCGAGGTCCAGATCTTCGGCCGTGGCGCTCAGGGCATAGGCGCGCAGCTGGCGCATCGTTACGGCGGGGTCGGTCATGCGCGGATCATAGCAGCGGGATCCCGCGGCAAATCGCGCTTCCTCGCGGGGCGCCCTCCGGGTAGCCTCGACCCCCGATGCCCCTTTGCCCCTCCTGCCAACACGAGGTCGTGCCACCGGCCCGCTTCTGCACCGAGTGCGGCGCGGCGTTGACCGCTGCCGGCGCGACGCGGTCCTCGCCCGACTCCCATCCCTCGTCGCAAAGCTCGTCGTCGATCCACGGGCGCTTCGAGCCCGGCACCCGGCTGGGTACGCGGTATCGCGTCGTCGGGCTTTTGGGACGGGGCGGGATGGGGGAGGTCTATCGGGCCGACGACCTGGAGCTGAACCAGTCGGTCGCGCTCAAGTTCCTGCCCGAGAAGGTGGCGCGGAACCCATCCGACCTCGCCAGGCTCCGCCAGGAAGTGCGGATCGCCCGCCAGATCGCGCATCCGAACGTCTGCCGCACGTACGACATCTCCGAGGCGGGCGGCCAGGTTTTCGTGGTGATGGAGTACGTGGACGGCGAGGACCTCGCGTCGGTGCTTCGCCGGCTGGGACGGCCGACCCCGGATAAGGCGCTCGAGATCGCCCGGCAGCTCTGCCTGGGGCTGGGCGCGGCGCACGAGAACGGCGTCCTCCACCGGGACTTGAAGCCCGCGAACATCATGA
>DASSLZ010000325.1:0-2817 GCA_035689165.1 Candidatus Eiseniibacteriota bacterium
TCGCGCGCTCCATCTCGGGCGCCACCGCGCGGTCGGGGCAGCGCACGGGGTTCTGCTCCACGAAGTCGTAATCCCGATCGCGCGCGACCAGGTCGCCGACCTGGACCGTGCACGCCTGCACGCGAACGCCCTCACGCTCCAGCAGGCGCCGCGCGACCGCGCCCGCCGCCACGCGCCCCACCGTCTCGCGTCCGCTCGAGCGGCCGCTGCCGCGATAGTCGCGAACGCCGTACTTCTCCCAGTAGGTGAAGTCGGCGTGGCCCGGCCGGTAGAGATCGCGAAGCTCGGCGTAGTCCTGCGAGCGGGCATCCACGCTGCGCACCACGAGCGCGATCGAAGCGCCCGTCGTCACGCCTTCGAAGACGCCGGAGAGGATCTCGACCTGGTCGGGCTCCTTGCGCTGGGTGGTGACCGCGCTCTGTCCCGGCTTTCGGCGGTCCAGGTCCTTCTGGATCATCGCGGGATCGACGGCGATCCCGGGCGGCATGCCGTCCAGGATCACGCCGACCGCGGGTCCGTGGCTCTCGCCGAACGTGGTGATCGTGAGGAGGCGGCCGAAGGTGCTCCCCATCAGGACTTCTTCGCCGCGCGAAGCTTGGATCCCGCCTCGATCACGCGGGCGGCCGTCTTGAACGACCGTTCCCGCCACTGCTCCTGACGTCGCGCCAGGCGCTCGAGGTTCCAGAGCCACGTGGGCCGGATCTGCTTCCGCGCGGCGGGCACGATCGCCTTCAGGCGATTCCAGACCACCAGCGCTTCGCCGTGCGTGTCGAAGAAGAGGTCCTCGTCGAGCAGGCCGCGATTCACGAAGGAGGCAACCATCTCCCAGTAGGAAGAGACCATCCGGATGTGGCGGTCCATCTCGTTGCCGGTCATCCAGTGCGGGCGGATCTCCTCCCAGTCGGTGACGTTGAACTCGGAGAGGAGATAGTTGCGCGCGCGGCGGAGCTCGGGATCGCGGCGCAGCTCGTAGAGCTTGAGGATCAGCTCGGCATCCTGCGGGGTGGCCTTGGGCATTTCGCCTCCGGGTAAACGGCGGGAACGCGTGGCATTGTCGCCGTGGTTCAAGGCGTTGTCAAACGCGGGGGATCGATCAGCGTCGTTCGGCCGAACTCGCGGTCGCGTACTTGGGCGAGGCATAGGAGCCCGACCACCCGCGCAGGCGCGGGTGAATTTGGCGACAGATGTCAGGGCTCATTGCCAAACGGCGGCTTCGCACGTACTCTGCGGCGCATGAAATACATTGTGAATACCGACGGCGCCGCACGAGGAAATCCCGGACCCTCCGCCATCGGTATTGTGGTGCGGGACGAGTCGGGACGAGTGATCTACGAGGCGAGCCGCTGCCTCGGCGTCAACACGAACAACGAAGCCGAGTACATGGCGCTCATCGGGGCGCTGGAGTACTTGAAGGAATCGCGCATCGGGGAGGCGGAATTCCTGCTCGACAGCGAGCTGGTGGTGCGCCAGCTGCAGGGGCGCTACCGGGTGAAGGAGCCGCGGCTGCAGCAGCTGTATGCACGCACGACGATGTTGCTGAACGCGGTCCCCAAGCACTCGTTCCGGCACGTTCCAAGGAAGGAGAACGCGCGCGCCGACGAGCTCGCGAACGAGGCGCTGGACGCCCAGGAGGGACCGCCGCGGGGAGCCTGACGTGCCCGCGCGGGTGCCGGGGAAACCGCATCCAATGTGCTAGACTGGCCCCAGCGTAACAGGCAGGCGGACGTCGGAGCACCACAGGCGGCCGCGGGCCGCGCTCACGCGCGGTTCGAGGAAAGTCCGAGCTCCACAGGGCAGGGTGCTGGGTAACGCCCAGCGGGAGCGATCCCAGGGAAAGTGCAACAGAAAGCAAACCGCCTCGGGCCGAAAGGTCCGCGGTAAGGGTGAAACGGTGCGGTAAGAGCGCACCAGCGGAGGAGGCGACTCCTTCGGCTCGGTAAACCCCACCCGGAGAAAGACCAAATAGGGGACGATGAGGTGGCCCGCCTCGACGAGTCCCGGGTAGGTCGCTAGAGGCGTTCGGTAACGCGCGTCCCAGAGAAATGGTCGCCACGGAGCAATCCGACAGAACTCGGCTTACGGGGCGCTCCGGCTTCGCCGCCTGAAAACGTCCATGCGAGAATCGCGACAATGAGCGCCAAATCCACGACACCCGAGGCCGCGGGCGCTTCCTCCGCGGCCGCGCCCTCCGCGATCACGATCGGCCCCTACACCGTGCATTTCCTCTCGGGCGGACGCTTCCGCCTGGACGGCGGCGCCATGTTCGGCGTCGTGCCCAAGGTCCTCTGGAACCGCACCGCGCCCGCGGACGAGCGAAACCGCATCCGCATGGCCATGAACTGCCTGCTGATCGAAGGGGACGGGAAGCGGGTGCTGGTGGACGCGGGATCGGGGACCAAGGACGACGCGAAGTTCCGCGACATCTACGCCATCGAGCGTCCCGAGGGCCTGATCGAGGACCTGCGCGCCGCGGGGATCGCGCCCGAGCAGGTGGACACCGTCGCGCTCACGCATCTTCACTTCGACCACTGCGGCGGCGGCACGTCGCGCGGCGAGGACGGCGTCGTGCGTCCCACCTTTCCGAAAGCGCACTACCTGGTGCGGCGGCAGGAGTGGGACGATGCGCATCACGCCAACGAGCGGAACCGCGCCTCCTACCTCTCCGACAACTACGACCCGCTCGCCCAGTCGGGGCAGCTCATCCTGCACGCGCAGGACATCGAGATCCTGCCCGGCGTCTGGATGAAGAACCTGCCGGGGCACACGCTGGGGCACCAGGGCGTCTTCTTCGACGTTCCCGGCGCGCGGGCCCTCTAC
>DASSLZ010000326.1:0-16235 GCA_035689165.1 Candidatus Eiseniibacteriota bacterium
TCCTCGACGTTCCGGATTCCGAACGCTACCGAGACCACGTCGAAGGCTCCGTCCGCGTACGGGAGCGCGAGGAGGTCGGCGACTTCGAAGCGCACGGGCGCTCCGGCGCGCGCCGCCTTGGCGGGCCCCAGGGCGAGCATCTCCTCGCAGAAGTCGGCGCCGATCACCTCGCCCTCGGGGCCCACGGCACGGCGGAACTCGATCGCGAGATCTCCGGTGCCGGTCGCGCAGTCGAGCACGCGGTCGCCGGGCGCGGCACCGCTCGAGCGCACGGCCGCGCGGCGCCAACGATGGTGCATCCCCAGCGAGAGCACCTGGTTCGCGCGGTCGTACGAGCGCGCGACCGAGGCGAACATGGATCGGACTTCGGAGGCGGCGGGCATGCGGCGGAGTGTACCATCAGCCAGCGCGCTCCCGGACGCGCTGGCGCCCGGTCCGCCCGCCTCCTTTGACCCGCCGCGCCGCGGGCGCTAGACTGAGTCGATGCCCCTCATCCGATTGAGCCCCGCGGAACCCTCGAGTCCCGCCGACCGCCCCCGCCGCCGTTCCACCGAGGTCCGGATCGGCTCGGTCACGATCGGCGCCTGCAGGCCCGTCGCGGTCCAGTCGATGACCAACACCGAGACCGCCGACCCCGCGTCCACCGCCGCGCAGGTGATCGCGCTGGCCGAGGCGGGCTCGGAGCTGGTGCGGGTCACCGTGAACACCCCCGAGGCCGCGAAGGCGGTGCCGGAGATGGTGCGCCGCGTCCGCGACGCCGGGCACGCGACCCCCATCGTCGGCGATTTCCATTTCAGCGGGCACCTTCTCCTCGCGGAGCATCCCGACTGTGCTAAAGCGCTCGACAAGTACCGCATCAATCCGGGGAACGTCGGCGCGGGCAAGCGGCACGACGAGCACTTCCAGCGGATCATCCGGGCCGCGGTCGAGCACGAGAAGCCGGTGCGGATCGGCGTGAACTGGGGCTCGCTCGACCGCGAGCTCCTGACCGCGCTGATGGACGAGAACGCCCGGAGCGCTTCCCCGCGTCCCGACCGCGACGTGACTCTGGACGCGATGTTCCAGAGCGCCGTCCGCTCGGCCTCGCTGGCCGAGGAATTCGGGCAGCCGCACGACGCCATCGTCCTTTCGGCCAAGGTCTCCGGCGTGCGCGATCTGATCGCGATCTACCGGCGCCTGGCCGCGGAAACCGACTATGCGCTCCACCTCGGCCTGACCGAGGCCGGCATGGGGATGAAGGGGGTCGTCGCCTCGACCGCGGGACTCTCGGTCCTGCTGCTCGAAGGGATCGGCGACACGATCCGCGCGAGCCTCACCCCCACGCCCGGCGGCGACCGGCGCGAAGAGGTGCATCTCTGCCAGCAGATCCTCCAGTCGCTCGACCTCCGCGCCTTCGCGCCGCAGGTCACCTCCTGCCCCGGGTGCGGGCGCACCACGAGCAGCTTCTTCCAGGAGCTGGCGGAGCGGGTGAACGACCGGCTGCGCGAGCGGATGCCGGTCTGGCGGGAGCGCTACCCGGGATCGGAGGAGCTTCGCGTGGCGGTGATGGGCTGCGTGGTGAACGGGCCCGGGGAATCCCGGCACGCCGACATCGGCATCTCGCTTCCGGGGACCGGCGAGAATCCGAAGGCGCCCGTCTACGTCGACGGATCGCTCAAGACCACCCTCTCGGGAGCCCGCATCGCCGAGGAGTTTCTGGACCTCGTGGATGCGTACGTCGAAGACCGCTACGGCAAGGCGGCCACGCTCCGCTGACGCCGGCTAGCGCGAGCCGCTCGCGCGCTTGCCCCACCAGCGTCCGGCATCTTCCCTTCGCGCGCCGTCGCTCGAGCGCTCCCCGATCGCTTTCAGGCGCCGCTTCGGCCGCTCCGCCTCCTCGCGCAGCTCCACGACGTACGCGCGATAGCGCCGCACCAGCCAGGTCGTGATCCCCAGCTGGACGTACACGACGGCGAGGAGCGCCGGATGGATCCGGGCCAGGACCAGGATCGTCACCGAGATCACGAGCCCGTAGATCGCCTCGATCAGGGTCGCCCCCTCGAACGCGCCCCAGCGCGGCGTCTCCTCGCCGTGCTCCAAACGCAGGGCCACGCTGCGCAGCAACAGATGGAGCGTCACCGCCGAAGCCGCGATCATCAGCTCCAACCCCGCCCGCGCCGCCGGCTGGAACATGATCTCGGCCGGCCGGGGACCCAGCGAGAAGAGGAGCGCCGGGGCGACGTAGGCCAGGATGGCGGTGGAGAGGTCGAAGACGATCCGGTAGGCGCGGATGCCGCGGATCAGGTCGGAGAGGGTGATCGCGAAGGCGATCATCGCGACGAGCGCGGCGGGCGGGAGCAGGAACATCCCCGCGATGTAGAACGCCGGAGCCAGCGAGTGCGGCGCCAGGATGCGCGGCCGCGACGGGACGAGGAGCGGCCAGATCGCGAGCGCCGCGGCGGTCGCCGCGAAGAGCGCGGCGAGCGGCCATGCGGGCAGCTGGCTCCGCTGTTCGTGCCCGGCGCGCGCGGCGATGAGGAGCGCGAGCACCGCCAGCGTCACGCGGAACAGCACGATCTGGATGTAGCGTCGGGAAATCAGCGGAGGCGCCTCCCTGGAATGGACCCCTTCCTATGCCAGGAGTATCGGCGCGATCGGCCTGCGACTTGAGGCCGCAACGAATTGCCGCTCCATAGGTTGCCAAGGGACCGATCGCGCCGACCAACGGGCCGGCGGACCGAAACCGCCTAAACTTTTCGCCTCTCCTGCCGATTCATTGCTGTCGCCGTGCCGCGCGCGACGTTCCTCGCGTGGCCCGATGCGACCAGGGTTCGAAACTTCCCACTCGAATCGAAAGGGGCGGTGCATGCAGGAGGAATCGACGACGGAGCATTCTTTGGAGCGGCGGATCGAACGGCTGGAGCGGCAGAACCGCCGCTATCGGCTCGGCGGCGCGATCCTGGTCCTGGCCAGCGCGGCGGCGCTGTGCATCGGCATGGGCGCTCCCCGGAAGACGCTGGAAACCGATCTGCTGCTCATCAAGGACGCGAATGGAACCACCCGGATGATCCTGGGCATGGCCGACGACGGGCCGGCGATCACGATGCTGGACGAAAAAGGGAAGCTTCGCGCGAACATCGGCGTCACCGCGAAGGGTCCCGAGTTCGATTTTCTCGACGCGTCGGAGACGCCGCGGCTCTCGATGTCGATCGACGACAAGCAGGTCCCCCGCCTGAATCTATTGGACAACAAGGGTACCCAGGTCGTGTTCCGCCCGTAGGAAGCGCCCCCGCTTGCGACGGGCCGGTCCCACCCGGGGCCGGCCCGATTTCGTTTCCGCGCGCGTATTTCCTCCGGCGCTCCCCTCTGTCAAGATGCGCCACCATGAGACCCGAGACCGGCGCTCTGCCCGCCGAGGAGCGCGGGCCGGCCACCTACGCGAGCTTCGCCGTGATGTGCCTGATCTGGGGAAGCACCTTCCTCGCGATCCGGATCGGCAACGAGTCGGTGGCGCCGGTCTGGTCGGCCGTGGTGCGTCTGGCCATCGCGACGCCGCTCTACTTCCTGATCGCGCTTCTCTCGCGCGCTCCCTGGCCCCGCGGCGCCGCGCTGGGCGCCGCCCTCCTCTACGGATTCCTGAACTATGGCGTGAACTTCGCGCTCCTCTACCGCGGCGAGGTCGAGGTCTCGAGCGGCACGGCGTCGATCCTCTACGCCATGATCCCGCTGATCACCGTGATCGCGGTCGCGCGGCTCGGCCTCCAGCGGCTACGGGCTCACGAGGTCCTGGGGGCCTTGATCGGGCTGGCCGGCGTCGCTCTCGTTTTCTCGGGAGAGCTCTCGGGAGGCGGTCCTCCGCTCGCGCTGGCGGCGGTCTTCGTGGGTGCCATCGCGGCGGCGCTTTCGGCCGTGGCGCTGAAGCTGGGCCCGCCCCAATCCACATGGCCCGCGAACGCGCTCGGCTCGGCGGTGGGCCTCGGGGTATGCTGCGCCATCAGCCTGGCGCTTGGAGAGCGGTGGACCCTGCCGCGCGGCACCGCGGGATGGGGCCCGATCCTCTATCTGATCGCGACGGGAAACCTGATCGCCTATGCGCTCTTCGGCTGGCTTCTGACGAAGTGGAGAGTCACGAGCGTCAACGCGATGTCGCTGGTCATCCCGGTGATCGCGGTGCTCCTCGGCGCGGCGATCCGCGCCGAGACGCCCGGCCCCGGAACCGTGCTCGGCGCCGCGCTCGTGCTCGCGGGTGTCTCGCTCACGCTGTTCGTCGGCCGGCGGTGATCGCCGCCGCGCCGACGACGACCCCTGGAGGTGTCATGAAGATGTCGAACGTTCGGTTCCGCACGCGCCACGGCGCGGTGCTCGCAGCGCTTCTCGTCGCCCTGGCCCTGAGCCTCGCCGGATGCAAGGGGGCCACCAAGATCAAGACGCTGCTCGACGATCCCGGCCGCTTCGACGGCACGGTGGTCCGCGTGGCGGGCAAGGTCACGACCTCGGTGGGCCTCTTGGGGTATGGCGCCTACAAGCTGAACGACGGCACCGGAACGATCCTCGTCGTGTCGAAGCACGGCGTGCCCCGCGAAGGCGCCGAGGTCGGCGTCGAGGGGACGTTCCACTCGGTCTTCACCTTCCACGATGAGGCGGGAGCCGCGATCGAGGAGGCGGCGCGCAAGGAGCGCTGAGAGGCACGCACGGCGCCGGCTCAGCGGGAGGGCTGGCGCGAGGCGCGCTCGCGCGCCCAGTGCGCGGCCGCCTCGGCCATTCCTTCGTCGTAGCCGTGACGCGGCCGGTAGCCCAGCTCGCGGCGAATGCGGGAGGCGTCGAAGTCGCCCATCCAGTAGCCGCCGAATTCCGCGACGGGCGTCTCTACGAGAGGAGCGGTGCCGAACCAGCTGCGGACATCGTCGGTATAGCGGCGCCACGTCATCCCGCCGTCGGTCATGTTGTAAACGCGCCCGACCGCGCGATCGTCGTCCAGCGCGAGGAGCACCGCCTCGGCCAGGTCATCGACGTGCACCCACGGGATGATCTCCCGCCCGTCGCCGCGAAGCTTCACCTGTCCGTCGCGGATGCGGGCGGGCATCGCGACCGCCCAGGTCGAGGTCCGATGCGCGCCCAGGATGGCCCCGGGGCGCAGGATCACGGCCGGCAGCCCCCGCTCCATCGCCGCCAGCACGACGCGATCGGCCTCGGCCTTGGTGAAGCCGTAAGGATCTCCCTCCTGCTTCAGCGGCGCGTCCTCGTCCAGGGTGCCCTCCGGGCCGCGCACATAGACCGACATGGTCGAGATCTGTACGTACTGCCGGACGCCCGCGCGCTCGGCCGCCTCGACCATGGCGCGAGTGCCCTCGACGTTCACCCGCCGCGCCGTCTCCATATCGGGCCCGCCCGTGGCGGCGCAGTGGACCACGGCGCTCGCTCCGGCGGCCGCCGGTCCGGCGACCTCGGGGCGCGTAAAATCTCCCTCGATCTCCTCGATCGAACCGCTCACGGCGGGGTCGGCCAGCTCGGGGGCCGCCCCCTTCGCGCGCACGATCGCCCGCACGCGCCGTCCCGCCGCGACCAGGCGCCGCGCCACGCGGCTTCCCACGAACCCGCTACCTCCCGTCAGTAGGACGGGCCCGCTTCGGCTATCATTCCGTTCGTTCATCGGCGGCTTCCCTTCTCGAAAGGAGCGGCATGCGTCGAACCAAGGATCACCTGACCTCGATCGGCCTCCTGCTGCTTCGCGTGGGCGGGGGCGCCCTCCTTCTCTTCGGTCACGGACTCCCCAAGCTGCTCCACTGGTCGGAGCGCGTCTCCGGCTTCGCCAATCCGATCGGTCTCGGCTCCCAGGTCAGCTTCTCGCTGGTCGTGTTCGCCGAAGTGGTCTGCGCCGCGGCGGTCGTCCTGGGCGTCGCCACGCGCCTGGCGGCGGGGCCGATCATCTTCTTCCTCCTCGTGGCCGCGTTCGTGCAGAACGGCCCGGGGAGCTTCTCCGACAAGGAGCTCGCTCTGGTCTACCTGGTGCCCTTCGTGACGCTCACGCTGACCGGAGGCGGGCACTACGCCCTGGATACCCTCATCCTGCGCGGCCGCGCGGGCCGGAGGCGCCTCTAGCGCAGCTGGTACTCCACGGTCGAGACCACGCGGACGATCTTGTACATCTGCGTCGCCTCGGCGATGGCCGGCCCCTGGTCGGAGCCGGAGGCGTCCCGCGGCAGGATCACGAAGACGCCCTGGTTGGCCCGGTGGATGCCGCCCAGGCGGCTCCTCGAGTCCTTGGCGAACTGCTCCGCCGCTTTCCGCGCCTGGGCCGTGGCTTCGGCGATCATGCCCGGCTTCAGGTCGTTGAGCTTCCGGAAGAGATAGCTCGGCCCGCCCGGCCCCCACTCCGGGCCCGAGGTGAGCACGACGCCCGCGTTCACCAGCTCCCCCACCTTCTGACTGGTCGCCTGCACGCGCTCGGGATTGTCGGAGCGGACGTTCACGACCTGCTGGAGGATGAAGCGGGTCCCCTGGCGCTGCTCGCCGCGGAAGGGATTGGCCATGATGTCCGTGACGCGGAGCGTCTGCAGCTCGATCTCGGTCGAGTCGATGCCGTTCTCGCGCAGGAACGCGACCACGCGCGCCGCGTTCTGGGCCAGCCGCGTCTGCGCCGCCGACAGGTCGTTGTCGGTCACCGCGAGCTGGATCGGCCAGAGGGCCAGGTCGGCTTTCACCTCCCGCTCGGCCACTCCTTTGACGCTGACGAACCGGTCGGCCGTGCGAACGTTCTGAACCCCCATCCCGACGAACCACCCCGCCAGCGCGATGCCCAGCGCAAGCGCCGCCCAGGGCAGCCATCCCCCGCGCGGCGGCGCCGCGTCGTCCTCGTGCGTCATCGTCCCCTCCCCTATGGAACTGCGCTTCCGGCGCCGGGGAGTATAACGAAACCGGCGGGCCCCCACGTGAGCGGGCCCGCCGATCTTCCATGTGGATCCGGCATCTATGTCCGGGAGCGATGCGGGTCCCTTCGAACCCGCACACGCGATCCTATTTCACGATCGTCGTGGTATCGCCGCCGCTTCCTCTCCGCGTCAGGGCAATGATCAGGATGATGAGCACGACCGCCCCGACCAGCGCCCAGAGCCGCCAATCCGACACGAACTCCGACGACGTGCTGGTCGTCACGGAGGTGTGACTGGTGCTGACCGAAGTAGAATCCTGTCCGAACGCCGGCGGCACGAACAGCAGCGTCGCCGCCGCCGTCAGGCCGAACATCGTCCGGCGGTATAGGGTGAGGCCGAAGCGTTTCATGTCGCCTCCTCAGTCGGACGGCGCGGAGTCTTGCGGAACTCCACCCTCCGTCCTCGATCGGGGGTTTACTTGACCACGGTGGTGTTGCTTCCGCCCCTGCCTCGAGTCAGCGCGATCACCAGGATGACCAGGACCACGACGCCGACCAGGGCCCAGATTCTCCAATCGGAGGTCCAGGACGCGGCCGAGGTCGTCTCGGTCGTGGTCGTGGAGACCGATACGTCGCCATTGCCACCGCCACCGCCGCCCTGCTGCGCCCAGGCCGGAACCCCGACCAGAGCGAGCAGCAATGCCATCCATAAGGAGTGACCGAGACGATGGACCGCGAGAGCGCAGCGCTTCATGAGAGTGCTCCTTTCTATGGAATCACAGGAGGGGAGCCTTTCGGCCCCCCTCCCGCCTGCCGTGTTCGGGATGATGCAAAGACAATGCCTGTTATTCGCCCTTCTGCATGATCCGCCGGCGTTCCCTCTCCTTCTTGAGCTCTTCGGTGTTGAGCACCTTGAACTCGACGCGGCGGTTCTTCGCCATCCCTTCCACGGTCTTGTTGGAGGCCACCGGCTTGCGCTCGCCGTAGCCCACCGCCGTGTACTGATCTCCCTTGATCTGCGGGAAGTTCTGGACCAGGTAGTCCAGCACCGCCTGCGCGCGCTTCTGCGTGAGGTCCATGTTGTAGGCGTCGGACCCGCGCGCGTCGGCATGGCCGCCGATCTCGATCTTGAGCTGCGGCCACTGGATGAGGACCTTCCCGATCTCGTCCAGCACCGGACGCGACTCGGGGAGGATGTCCCACTTGGCCGTCTCGAAGTGGATCTCGCGCGTGGTGATACGGCCCTTGTCGAGCAGCTCGGTCTCCTTCTCGGTCAGCTCGATCGGGCAGCCGTCCTTGTCGACCTTGACGTTCGCCTGGGTGTTCGGACAGAGATCCTTGTCGTCCGTCACGCCGTCGTTGTCCGAGTCGGTCGAGCAGCCGCGAGCGTCCACCTGGGTGTTCGCCGGGGTGTTCGGGCACTGGTCGATGCCGTCGGGAACACCGTCGTTATCGGAGTCCTTGGGACAGCCGCGCTCGTCCACCTGCGCGCCCTGCGGCGTGTTCGCGCACTGATCCTGGCTGTCGGGAACGCCGTCGCCGTCCGCGTCCGCCGGGCAGCCCCGCGCGTCCACCGAGGTGTTCGCCGGCGTGCCGGGGCACTGGTCGATGCCGTCGGGAACGCCGTCGTTATCCGAGTCGGTCGGGCAGCCGCGCGCGTCCACCGTCGCGCCCTGAGGCGTGTTCGGGCACTGGTCGATGCCGTCGGGCACGTTGTCGTGGTCGGAGTCGATCGGACATCCGCTCTCGTCCACGCGCGCGCCGAGCGGGGTGCCCGGGCACTTGTCGTCCTTGTCCTTGATGCCGTCCTTGTCCTCGTCGTGGGACGTAAGGCCGCCCAGCGTGAGCTGGATGCCGCCCGTGTAGACCAGGTTGCTCAGATTGTCGTTGCCGGGAGGATTGGGAATGCCCGCGCCGTCACCGAACGACCACAGCTTGTCCCGGACCTCCAGGCGCAGCGCGGCGCGCTTGCTCAATCCGAGCTTCACGCCGCCGCCGAATTCGATCCCGTTGAAGAACTGCTTCTTGTCGGTCGCGCGGTCCTTGGTCTTCACCTGATCCTCGAACCAGCCGCCGAGGATGTACGGGTTGAATCCGGAGCTGGGGATGAGGTTCAGGATGAGGTCGGCACCGTAGCGGGACACGGTGACGTTCTCCTCGGGCCGGCCTGCCGGCCCGGCGACGAACAGCGAGTCCGCGCTTCCCGACTTGGTGTGGGTGCTCATCCAGGCGTAGTAGCCCTCGATGCCGATGTAGCGTCCGAATCCGATTCCCAGGCGGCCGCCGAATTCGGGTCGGTCGTCGAGGTTCACCTCCTTGGCGAAATCGGAGTACCCGCCGAAGGGTGTGATGTTGAGGTGCAGGCTGGCCGGTTCGCTTTGCGCGGGGCGTGAGAACCACGCTCCTCCGAGCACAGCGAGGCTCAGGGCGAAAACAATCGTCCGGAATGACTTCATGATTTTCGTCCTCTTATTGCGGGTGGCTGGCGACTGCTCGGACGCTGCGTGGTCCGGGCGCGACTCGGGGTGAACGCGCCATACTTACCAGATGCCGCCAGTCCCCTCGTGCAGATACTGTGCCAGAAATGGGTTAGCCTCCATGCTGCACCCCGATCTCGTGATGCGCCACCAGTCCGGAGGCTCCTGCTTCAGGCTGCACAGGCGGATGCAGCCTAGTGCCGCCCGGTTCCGGTTTCAACAATCCGTGTAAACTATTCCAGGGCGGCCCATGCCAGCGCGCCGCCGTTCGGTACATCGATTTCCGGATCGGTACGGAGGGGTCATGAAAGGACTGGTGATCGTCGGCGTGCTGCTGATCGTGCTTGGACTTGCGGGGCTACTCGCCGGCGGGTTGACCTACACGAAGGACAAGGAGAAGGCGGACCTCGGGCCGGTGGACATCACGGTGACGGAGAAGAAGCACGTTCCGGTGCCGCCGGCCGTGGGAGCCATCGCGGTCGTGGCGGGCGTCGTACTGGTCGTCGCGGGAATGAGGCGGACTACTTGATCAGCACCATCCGGACGCGGTCGCGCGTTCCGTCGGAGGCGGAGAAGAGAGCGTAGTAGACGCCCGACGGAACGCGGCCGCCGCGCGCGTCGAGCCCGTTCCAGCGCGCTTCGTGCGCGCCCGCCTCCAGCATGTCGTCCACGAGGGTCCGCACCAGGGCTCCACGCGCGTCGAAGACGCGAAGCGTGGCGCGGGCGGAACGCGCGAGCGTGAATCGCAGCGTGGTCTCCGGATTGAAGGGGTTCGGCCGGTTCTGCGCCAGGCCGCTCGCCGCGGGTGAGGCCGCTCCGGCGTCCAGCGACGCGCCGATGCTCGCCGACGCCTTGCCGCCGTTGGTCTGGATCGCGATCGAGCCGCCGCCCAGGAGCGTGGCCGCCGCCGAGGTGTCGGGCGCTCCCATCATGTTGTCGTAGACGACCTGGCTCGTGACCTTGTCGACGATCTTGATCCGGAACTTGTCCCTGCCGCCGCCGCCCGCCGTCTCGCCGTCCACCGCGCTCAGCAGGAAGCCGAAGGTTCCCGCGCCGTTGATCGTGCCGGTCCCCTTGAACTGGGCGCGCGCGCCGGAGATGACGAGCCAGTCGTAGCTGGAGCTGTGGAAGTCGACGTTCCCCGCCTTGAACTGGAACTCGGTCTCGCCCGTCGGCACGGTCGTCCCCTTCTTGTACTTGGAGACGAAGCCGAAGTTGGCCTTGCCCGCGAGCGACGGGTCGGGCACGTACGATCCCGCGGGCGACTGGATCCAACCGCCGCCCGTGACGAAGCCCGCGCTGGGGTCGTAGACCACGACCATGGCGTCCAGGCCACCCACCGTCACGGCCGTGGAGGAGCCGCCGCACTGGTCGGTCACGACGAGCTTGATCCGGTAGACGCCGGCCGTGGCGAAGGTCATCGAGCCCGACGCCGTACGCGAGTCCTCGTTGACCGAGGCCGGGCAGGCGAGAGCGTCGCAGGTCCAGGACGCGGTGTGCAGGTCGCCGGCGTCGTCGGTGAAGGTTCCCGTCAGCGAGACCGGCGTGTTCACCGGGACGACGAGCCCGCTCGAGGGGGCCGTGATCTCGGCGACCGGCGTCGCGTTCGTCACGGTGACGGTCTGAGTCGCGGTCGAGACGTTCCCGGCGGCATCGGTCGCCGTCCAGAGGATCGTCGTGACCCCCTTCGGGAAGGGGTCCGTGAGGGACTTGGTGTCGCTGCGGGCGCTCGAGAGCGTGGGCGAGCCGCAGTTGTCGGTGGCGGTGGCGCCCAGGTTGGCGATCGCGGCGCTGCAGAGGCCGGCATCGGTCGGGAGCGTGATGTTGGACGCGGCGACCTTCGGCGGCGTCGTGTCGGTCACCGTGACGAGCTGCGTCAGGGTCACGGTGTTCCCGCTGGGATCGGCCGCGGTGTAAGTGACCGCGGTGACGCCCGTCGGGAAGAGGTTCCCCGCGGGTACGCCGGTCCGGGTCAGCGTGACCGAGCAGTTATCGCTCGCAGTCGCCGCGCCGAGCATGGCGTCGGTCACCGTGAGGCCGCAGATCGTGGCGTTGGGGCCCGTGCCGAACGAGACGGACGGCGGCACGCTCAGGGTGGGCGGCGTGTTGTCGACCACCGTGACGGCCTGCGTCGCGCTCGTGGCGTTGCCGCTCGGATCCGTCGCGGTCCAGGTAATCACGGTGACGCCCGTCGGGAAGAGATTCCCCGCCGGCACGCCCGCGCGGGTCACGACGACCGAACAGTTGTCGGTCGCGACGGGCTGACCGAGCGCCGCGTCGGAGATGACGGCGCCGCAGATACGGGCTCCGGATCCCGTGGAGGCTTGCACCGCCGCGGGTGCCGCGATCGACGGCGCCTCATGATCTTCGACATGAATGCGGGACGTTCCTGTGGCCGTATTGCCATGGATGTCCGTGGCCAGCCAGTGGATCGTCGTCAGACCGACCGGGAAGGGATCGCTCAAAGCGAGCCCGTCGTCCCGGGTTCCCACGACCGACTGAACGCCGCAGTTATCGCTCTGGACCACGCCAAAGGCCCCGATAACGGCGCCGCACGAGTTGGCGTCGGTCGCATGCGTGCTCTCGCCACCCGTCACGAAGGGCGGCGTGTCGTCCACGACGGTCACCGTCTGCGTGGCCATCGTCGCATTGCCGCTCGGATCCGTCGCCGTCCAGGTGAGCGTCGTGACGCCGACCGGGAACAGGTTCCCCGCGGGGATCCCCTCCACCGTCACGGTCACGGCGCAGTTGTCCGAGGCGACCGGCGTTCCCAGGGCGGCGTTCCCCACACCCACGCCGCACGTCTGGGAACCGGGCCCGGTCGTCACGTTCAGAGAGGCCGGCGCCGTAAGGGTCGGGTGCTCGGTGTCCGCGACCATCACGTGCTGCTTTGCGCCGGCCTTGTTGCCGCTGGTGTCGGTGGCCACCCAGGCGATCGTCGTCGTGCCCCGCGGGAACGGATCGGTCAGGGGGAGCCCGTCGCTGCGCGTGCCGATGAACGAAGCGACGCCGCAGTTGTCCGTCGCGGCCGCCCCGAGCGACGCGATCGTCGCCCCGCAGGAACCCGGATCGGTGGAGAGCGAGAGATCCGAGGCCGTCACCGTCGGTGCCTCATCGTCGGCCACGGTGACCGTCTGGGTGGCGGTCTGGGTGTTCCCGTGAACGTCCGTCGCGAGCCACGTGATCGTCGTCGCTCCCTTCGGGAAGGGATCGGTCAGCGCGGCGCCGTCGCCTCGCGTTCCGACGAAGGTGTCGACGCCACAGTTGTCGTTGGCCGAAGCGCCGAGCGATCCGATCGTGGCCGCGCACCCGCCGGCGTCGGCCGAGAGATCGAGGTTCGAGACCGCGATGGTCGGAGGCGTGTCATCGACCACCGTCACGGTCTGGGTCCCGACGGCGGTGTTCCCGCTGGGATCGGTCGCCGTGTAGGTGATCGTGGTCGTGCCTACGGGGAAGAAGTTGTTCTCCGGAATGCCCGTGCTGGAGATGCTCGCGCCGCAATTGTCACTCGCCGACGCCGAGATGAGCCCCGCATCCGCCACCCTGACGCCGCAGGCCGTCGCGGCCGGTCCGGTGGTCAGGTTCAGGGCGGGGGGCGCCTGGATGGTCGGGGGCTGGGTGTCGTTCACGACGACATGCTGCAGGACGGTCGCCGTCTTGCCCGACACGTCGGTCGCCACCCAGGTGACCGTCGTGGTGCCCTTGGCGAACGGGGCCGTAAGGAACGCACCGTCGCTTCGGGTGCCGATGAGGCTCACGACACCGCAGTTGTCCGCCGCCGATGCTCCCAGAGCGCTGACCGTCGCGACACACGTGCCCGGATCGGTGGATTGCGTGATGTCCGCGACCTGGATCGAGGGCGGCTCCACGTCCACCACGGTCACCGTGAACTCGCATGCAGCGCTGGCGCAGGAGTTCACGGCACTTACGCAGACGTGGGTCACCCCTACAGGAAAGAAGGATCCCGGATCGGCGGAGTACGTAATCGCGGGTATCGGGGATCCCGTGGCCGTCGCCGGCGGGAAGTTCACGACCGCCCCGCACTGCCCAGGCGCATTGTTGACGACGACGTCGGCGGGACACTGGAGGACCGCGGGGGCGCCGACCTCGTAGAGGCCGCCATCGCCGATGGCGAAGTCGTTGGTGGACGTGGCCGCGCGCACCGCGAACCCCATGGGCCCGACGGCCGCGGAGCCGTCGGTGGAGAGAGTCAGCGTCGACGTGGCCGAGGCCTGTCCCGATTGGAATCGCACGATGGCCGGGAAGAAGGATGCCGTGATCCCGGGATGGAGATCCCCAAAGATCGACAGCAAGGCGGTGAAGGAACCGGAGCTCCCTCCGCCGCTGCCGCGGTTCACCGTCACCGTGAAGGTGGCTGAGCCGTGGCTGCCGGCGCACAGAGAGCCGTTCTGCATGCCGATCGAGACCGATCCCACCTTCGGCGAGTCGGTGAAGAAGGCCGTCGCGACGATGCCCGAGGTCAACCCGGTGGCGACCAGGTCGAAGCTGGTGCCGAGATCCTGATCCTCCACCGTGTAATCGGCGTTCCGGAACGACCCGATAGAGTCGGCCGTCGAATAGAACACGTACGGATCATGGAGCGTCGGGTGCTGATCCAGTCGAAGGGATACGCGCTCGCCCGGCAAGAATCCGCTGCCGGTGATGACCACGACGTCGCCGGGGTAATAGTCGGGATTGTCGGTGGCGACGTCGGCGGCACGAGAGGGCGTCGCCGTGACGACCAGGAAGAACGACGCGGCCGCGAAAATGGCGGCGCGCGCGGAAAGCACATGACGACGGAATGGATGGGGCATGGTGAGCGCACATTGCGCACGAACCATGCCCGGAACGACACGCTTCTAAGTCATTGCCATTCTTGTATAGCCACGTCCGCGTCCTCGGGAGCAGGCGGTCGGCTTCGGGTTCGGTCCCTCAGCGCCCTGGGCGGATTCCCTCAGCTCCGGGCTCATCGTTGCCGGGCAGCGTGCCCGCCGGAGGCACCCGATCGGGGTCGGACTTCCAGACGAAATAGGAGTACACGATCGCGCCCACCATGCCGGTGGCCAGGATGGCGAACGCGGCCTCCATGGCGACCGGGGTATGGACGATTCCCGCCGCCATGAGCGCGATGCCGCCGACCACGAACACCCATCCCGCGAGCCGGTGGGTGCGGGTCCAGGAACGCTTGCTGGAGAGCGTCCAGGGGGTGCGCACGCCGACGAACCAGTTGGGACGGATCTTCCCGAGCACGTTCCCCATCACGAAGAACATCGCGCCGATGGCGAGCCCCGCGAATCGGGGCATGTCCACGGGGGTGCCCTTGGCCGCCAGAACCATCACCGTGTACAGCAGGGCCATGAGCGCGATGGTCGTGGCCCGGATCGTGTAGTAGGCCCCCGCGAAGCGGGCGTAGTTGAGACGCCCCGGATCCAGCCGCGGCAGGAACAGCATGATCAGGTAGAGGGCGACCGACAGGAGCGGCAGGAACAGGAGGCCCTCGAAACGGCCCCCGTACCGGTCCACCTCCCCGCTGACGCCCCAGTGCACGGGGAAGCTCTCGGGCGCGTGGGGCCAGATCAGCGCCGCGGCCACGAACATCCCGGCGATCAGGGCGAGGAGGGGCAGCTCCGTCTTCCAGTGCGGTTTCACGCTCGCTTCTCCTTTCGGCCCACGCCCAGGAGCGACATCACGCCCGCAAGGGCCTCTTCGTAGGCGGCGAGGTTGAGGCTGTACACGATCGTGGTTCCAGACCGTTCGGAAACGACCAGCCCGGCGTGCTTGAGGACGTTGAAGTGCCCCGACATGGTCGATTTCGCGAGCTCGAAACGCTCCGCGATCTCCCCCGCCGTCTTGTCGCCGCTTCGCAACAGGCGCAGGATTTCGCGGCGGGTCGGATCGCTCAAGGCGCGGAAGACTTCGTCGATGCCCATGGTCCCCCTGGCGGCGGCTGCCGCGGCATTGTTCGCTATTTCGCCAACCACCGAATATGGGGCCCTGCGTCACGTCGCGTCAAGGGGTCGTTTTTGGAATCAGCGAAGGGGGGAATCGCCGAGGGCGGCGCCCTCGAGCACCGCCCGAAGCACCTCGGCACCGACCGGCTTCACCAGGTGACCAATGGGAGGTTGCGGGGTCCTTGCCCTAGTGCGGCGTCCAGATCCTGCCGGCCTCGACGATCTCGGACGCGCCGGGCAAAGAAAGGGGCTCGCGGGACTTCGTGGAAAAGACGAGGCCCTTGTAGCTGGTCAGGTAGCGATGCCCTCCCATCAGGAAACCGCCCGGCGCGTGCACCACGATTCCACCCGGGTTGTGGATGAGGAGGCGCTCGAATTCCGACGCATCGAGTCGTACGATCGCGCCCGATGCTTGAATCGCCCGCATCCGGGCCGCCGCCGCGGCCGCCACTGCCCCACCGCTCATTTCGATTTCTCCTTTCCTGGTTCTTGACGGGCTGCCTCTCCGCGGGCTGCTCGTCGCGGGAGGCGCAGCATGATACAGGGACGCTCGCGGCCGAGCATTCCATTCCCCTGACGACGGTCGAGTTCGCCGGCCACCGTTACGTCGCGCGCGTGGATGTGGGGTTGGGGGAAACCGTACCTCTGATGATTCACGGCAACTCGAGGATGTTCCTCTCGCTGACCCACGCGATCGGCGCCAAGGTGAATGGGGCACCGGTGCGGGCCACGGAACGCTACGGCTACAGCTCGAAAGGGAGAGGCAGCCTGCGCGTGGCGCGAGTCCGGTTGGGCGGGGCCACCTTCCCTGAGATCCCGCCCGTGCCGGTGTTCGACTTCACCGAGAACGGCGACACCACGGTCCAGGGGATGCTCGGCGTGCCGTTCCTTGTCGCGGCGCGCGCGGCCGTCGATTTCTCTCGGGATCGGCTCCTGCTCGGTGTCGCCGAGCGGGCCGAA
>DASSLZ010000327.1:0-4896 GCA_035689165.1 Candidatus Eiseniibacteriota bacterium
CCGCATAAAATTGACGCGGCGCGCGCCACCCGGGCGCGCCGCGTTTCTTCCATCCGGCTCAGATGCAACCACCCGGTAGACAGGATGGCAGGGGCCATGCTATTATCTTGTCCAGTAGGGGCTTCCGACCCCGTCAGGCCAGAACTACCCCTTCAGTTCTGCCTGCCGCATCCGATAACCCTGAGAGAGGCGCCTTCCCCGTCTCTCCACCAACCGTCATTCAGGGAGTAACTCACGGATGAGGGCAGAACGATCTATGACTTCTCCGCGCCAGATCCGAAAAATCGCCGTAATCGCCTGTGTCGCAATTGCTTTCGGCCTCGTTGCCGAGGCCAGGGAGGCTTCCGCGGCAGCCCGGTCCTCGCGCGGTAGGGCGCGGATCAGCGCCACGGCTGCCAGATCGACCCGCCATCGGCCGAGGGTCCGCCGTCGCCGCCGGGTCGCCATGCTCCGTCTCCCGGCCATAACCCCCTATGGCATCCCGCGGCTCCACGTCAAAGCCGCCTACGTCGAGGACGCCAGCGGGCAGGTTCTCTTCCAGAAGAATCCCGAACGGGTCTATCCGATCGCCAGCCTGACCAAGCTGGTCAGCGCCCTGGTGCTGCTCGACACGACGCCCGATTGGGACCGCCTCGTCGAGGTTCTCCCGGAAGACGTTCGCAACTCCAGCCGCTCGCACATCCGCCCGCACGAAGAGATCACCGTGCGCGACCTGATCCACGCCATGCTCATGTCATCCGACAACGTCGCCGCCAAGGCGCTCGCGCGCACCTGCGGTCTCGACCGCAGCGAGTTCGTGCGGCGGATGAACGTGAAGGCCGACTCCCTGGGCCTCACCGGCGCGCGCTTCGTCGAGCCCACCGGACTGAGCGAGCAGAACGTCGCTACCGCGCAGGCCGTGGCCAAGCTCCTCCGCGCCGCCGCCAGCAACGACATCGTCAGCACGATCATGCAGAAGGAGCAGTACACCTTCACGTCCAACCGCCGCCTGCACCTCCTGATCAACACGAACCGGCTCCTGCGCAGCAAGTGGCGCGTCACGGCCGGGAAGACCGGGTTCATCCAGGAAGCGGGCTACTGCCTCGCCACCAACATCCAAGCACCGACCGGAACGGAAATCACGGCTGTCGTCTTGGGGGCGCCCAGCAACGCCCTTCGGTTCGCCGAAGCCAAGCGGATTCTCGACTGGACCGTCCGCTTCGCGCTCCATCGCGATCTCGACCCCGCCGTGGAGAACCAATAGGGTTGCCGCCGGCGCGGCGACACGATGAACCGGGGCGCCTCGCGGCGCCCCGGTTCCGTCTCCGCACCTTCGCGCTCCTCCTCACGCTGGCGGGCGCGTCGTTTCCCACTCTCGCCTGGTCCGCAGGCACCGAACCGATCGCCGGCGCCTTCATCTACCCCGTCGGCGACGAGCTCGATTTCACCCAGGCCCATCCGGGCGAGTCCGCGGGTTTCACCATCTCCGATTCCTATCTCGTCGTGCGCGACGGAGCGCACGGACAGCGCGTCCACAAGGGCGTGGACCTCTCGTGCGGACATGGAGGATCGCCCGTCCGCGCGGTCGCGTCGGGGGTCGTCGTGGTGGCCGATGCCCGGGCGATGATCCGGGACCGGAGCGCGAAGAACGTCAAGGTGACGAAGGTCGTGAAGGGGAAGCGCGTGACCCGGTGGGTGACGCGCTACCGGACCACGACGCGGTGGCGCACGGGGTGGGGCAACTACGTCGTGATCCGCCATACGCTCCCCGACGGACAGATCGTGCACTCGCTCTACGGCCACCTGAAGTCCGGCTCGATCCGGGTTCGCGGCGGCGAGACGGTCGCGGCGGGCCAGGTCATCGCCCAGGTCGGAAATACCGGGCGCGCCTCGTCGCCGCATCTCCACCTGGAGATCCGGAACGCCCAGCCCGACCCCTCGGCCGGCGAGGACTTCGATCCCGAAGAGGCGGAGAGCGCGACGGTGCAGGACCGGACCTTCGCGCTGCTCGCCACCGTCGACCCGGTGGCGTTCCTGGAGCACCACGTGCGCCGCTTCGAGGACCTGGACCCGCGCGGATGGGAATCGCGCTACGCCCTGGCGGCGTGCCGTGACGGCATCCTGGCCGGCGACGAGAGCCGCTTCGAGCCCGACGAGGCGATCACGCGCGTCGATTTCTATCGGGCGCTCACCTCCCTGTTCGGCATCGCGGGAACAGGACGGGCGGCCGGAAAGAGTTCGGGAGACGGGGCCGAGCCCTTCGCCTCGCTGCACACGGCGCTCGTCGGGGCCGGCGTGCTGAACGCGGTCCTGCGCTCCGAACGGCCCGGCGACGCGCTGACCCGCTCGGAGGCGCTGGAGCTCCTGCTTCGCTGCCTCGACAAGTCCGCCGCGCGCGGTCAGAACCTCGCCTCGTTCGAGCCGCCGGCCCTTGGCTCCGACTTCAACCGCGTGTTCGCCGGGGCTGACGCCGCCGCGCTGGCCGACCGCCAGGCGCGCGCCGCCGCGCTCGCGGAGACCGCGGCGCGCCGGAAGGCCGCCGACGCGGCCTACGCGCGAGCGCTGCGCGCCGCGAAGGGGTCGCACGGCCGGTCCCACAAGCGCGTGAAGCGGGCCGTCGTGAAGCCGGTCGCGCCGACGGCGCGACTCGACCCCGGCGTCCAGGCGCTCGCCCAGTCCGACCATCGTCTCTCCCGGGCCGAAGCCTGCCTCCTTCTCGCCTCTGCCTTCCGTCTGGGACACGAGCACGCCTCCGCGCTGGAGCAGGCGGCCGCGCGCGTGACCGCCGCCTCCTCGTCGTCGGAAGCCTCTTCGCGCTAGCCGCAGCGCCCAGGGGCCGGCCGCAAGGGCTGGCGCCTGGCGCCGTTCACTGGCATCCTCCCGAGGTGAGCACGAAGCACCCCCCGCGCAGGCCGCGGCCGAAGCTGGTCCGGGCCGAAGGGATGCGCGTCTGGGACTCCGAGGGACGGCGCTACCTGGACGCCACCTCCGGCGCGTTCTGCATGCAGCTCGGTTATACGCGTCCCGACCTGAGCGCCGCGATGGCCGAGGCGGCCTGCAGCCTGCCCCACGCCCGCCCGTCCCTGTTCGACAGCGACGCCGCCTGCCTCTATCGGGAGGATCTGCTGCGGGCCGCCGGGCCGCCGTTCACCCGCGTCCTTCTCGCCTCTTCGGGAAGCGAGGCCGTCGAGATCGCGATGAAGATCGCCTGGTGCTGGCAGCGCGCGCGCGGCGCCGCCGACCGACGCTCGGTGCTTTCCCTGTCGGGGCACTACCACGGCTCCACGCTCGCCGCGCTCGACGCGACCGGCTGGACCGAGCGGCGCGCCCCCTACCGGCAGTGGCTTACCGAGCGGGCCTTCGGCCCGGCCGCCCATTGCGCGCGCTGCTTCCGGGGACTGACCCACCCCTCCTGCGGCCTGGCCTGCGCGGACGCCGCCCTCGACCAGGCGGAGACGGCGGCGGCGCTTCTGGCCGAAACGGTCCCTGCTGCCGGGCTCGCCGCGGCGGTGCCGCCCAAGGGATGGCTGGAGCGGATCCGCGCACGGTGCGACGATGCCGGCGCGCTCTGGATCGCCGACGAGGTGCTCACCGGCTTCGGGCGGACGGGCGCTCTCTTCGCGTGGTCGCGTCTCGCGGAGCGCGACGGAGTGGATGTCGCTCCCGACCTCGTCGTCTTCGGAAAAGGAGCCGCGGCGGGGTTCTACCCCGTGTCCGGCGTGCTCGTCTCGGCGCGGATCGCGGAGGCGCTCGACTCAGGAGCGACGCCCTTCCGCCATGCGCAGACCTTCGGCGGGAGCCCGGTGGGCGCGGCCGTCGCGCGGCGCGCGCTGGCCGCGTACGTATCCGAGGGGATCTGGGAGCGCGTCCGGGGCGCGGAGGCCGCCGCCGCACGCGCCTTCGAGCCGCTGCGCGCGTGCGAGCCGGTGATGGACGTGCGCGGGATCGGATTTCTCTGGGGCGTGGAGCTGGCGGGCCCGGGACCGGAGCGGGCGCCCTTTTCTCGCGCGGGAGCGGCGCGGCAGGTGGAGGCGGCATGCCGCGCGCGCGGGGTCCTGATCCACGCCGCGTCGGGCTTCCTGCCGGACGGCCGGGGCGACGCCCTGCTCGTCGCGCCGCCGCTCGTGGCCGAGCTCAGCGACCTGGAAACGATCGCGGCCGCGCTCCGCGAATCGATCGAGGCGGCGATCCCGAGCGCGGGACGCCGCGCGTGGGTCGAGGAATGGGAGGATCGATGACATCGTGGCGATGCGCCGCCGCTCTGGCTCTGGGATGCGTCCTGCTCCTGGGCTGCGCCTCGGAGTCGACGCTCATCCGCGAGGATCCCGGCTTCACGGCGCCGGCGCTTCGAAGCGGCGGCCTGGCCATTCTGGGCGTCGTCCTGGTGGACGAGGTGCCGCAGGCGCGCCCGCCGCTCGTGGACGCGCTCCAGCGCGTGCTCGCCGGAGCGCGCCGGGACATTCCGGTCGTACCCGCCGCGCGCGTGCAGGCCGCGCTTGGCGATTCCGCCACGCGGCTCTTCCTGCTCGGCTATCAGCTGCGCGGCGATCCCGATTCGTCGTGGCTCGCGCGGGCGGCCGAGTCCGCCCGGCCTCTGGCCCGCTACGGCGCTCTCGCGCGGGTGCGCGAGACCCGCATCCACTACGGGACGCGGGACATTCCCTCCAGCCAGGCGACCGGGATGGGCGAGGCGTCGGTGCGGGTCACCGGGCGCGACGTGCAGGCCGAGGTGACGGTCTACGACCTGACGACGCGCGCCGTGGTCTACCGGGGGAAGTTCCTCGGCAGCTACGACGCGGCGCCGAACTTCCGGCCGCCTCCCGCGGATACGCTGAACCCGGACTCCGTCGAAGTGGGGATGCGGGTGCCGCGGCAGGGGCCGACCTTCCGCCAGCCGACGAGCTTCGCGATACCCGG
>DASSLZ010000328.1:0-5186 GCA_035689165.1 Candidatus Eiseniibacteriota bacterium
CGCGTCGCGGGGCCGGATTCGGTGTTCGAGGAGGTGCTTCGGAAGTATTTCGGTGGAGAGCCGGATCCCCGCACGACCGCGCTCCTGGCCGCGAGCGACTCCGGCGCGGTGGGTGGCGGCCCTCCGTGAGCGAGGCTGCTCGCACCAGGCGCTAGCGCACCTCGCCGGGTGGCGCCGGCGCTTTGCCGACCAACCGGCGTCCCCTCCGACACCGCCGACACCCCTCGCCGGCACCACGGCCCGCCGATTTCGCCTCCAATGACACGAAATTCATGTCTCTTGCGCGTTTCCCTGTGCGGAAGCACCCGGGTCTGACGTTGTAGCAGGGGAAACGGGCCCGATCGGGGTCAGGGCAGGACGTGTGCCGGTGCGCGCCCCTTGCCCGCGGGTCGGGCTCAACATCGTGGGGGTTGCCGGCGGCGGGCCGACTGGGGAGTTAGGCTGTCTTGGGCGGCGAAAGCCGACCCCGGGACAACGTCGCCGGCGCATGGATGGCGCCGCGGACTCCCGTGCGCCGGGAGACGTGGGCCCGGCGTATGCCGCGGCGCCGCCATGCGCCTTCTCCTGGCGCCTCTCCGTGCGCCTTTCGTTGACACCCCCCTCTCCCTCGTAGTTCCCTCATGTCCTGGGGCGCATCCTGGCTGGCCCCGCCCGGCCCTCCGGCCGCCCGCCAGCCACCGATTCCAGGCAGGGGGAGCCGTGAATCGAACTGTGCCGTGCGGCCTGGTGCTGCGCGCCCTTAGTCTGCGTCGTCCCGCGCCCCCGGTCCGTCCGCGTTGTGTGTCTGCTCTCACTCCGCTCCGTCTTGCGACCGACTCCTCGCCGTCTCCGATTTCACCCGTGTCGATACGTTCGCCATCGTCTCCTGGATGTACACGCACCGTTTCGCGAAAACCAGGTGCCTTCGCCCTTTCGTGTGTGCTCCTTGGGGCCTTTCTCGCGTTCTCTCTCTCGGACGCCGGGATTTCCTGGGCTTCGGCGGGTTTCGAATCCGTCGCGGCGGCGGACATGGGCGCCGGGGCGCTGGCGGAGGCTCCCGGAACACCTCGGGCCACGACGCTCGACGACGTTCGGGGGCTGATCCGGGCAGGGCGGTACGAAGAGGCCGAGCGCGCGGCGCGCGCGCTCCTCGCGGAAGCGGAACGGGTCTATGGAGACGAATCGATGCCGGTGGCGGAGATTCTGGACCAGCTGGCCGAGGCCATGCGCAATGCGGGGCATTCCGGCGCGCCCGACGCGCTGGGAATCTGCGAGCGAGCCGTGCGGCTGAAGGAGAAGCTGGCCGGGAAGAGCAGCGCGCCCTACGCCGCGAGTCTCCACAACCTCGGAGCGCTCCACCTGACGAACGGAGATCTCTCCCTGGCGCGGCCTCCGCTGGAGAGGGCGCTCGAGATCCGCCGGAAGGCCCTCGGCGAGGACCACCCCGACGTCGCACGCAGCATGATCTTCCTCGCGAAGCTCGACGCGGATCAGGCGCGGCTGGGGGACGCCGAGACTCTGGTGGAGGGCGCCATCGCGATCCAGCAGAAGGTCCTTCCCGAGGACGATCCGGAGCGCATGCGCGCGCTGAACATGCTCGCGTCGCTCAAGTACGAGCTGGGCGACTATGTCACGCCGGCCTCCATGTGGGAGCACGTGCTCTCGTCGCGGAGGAAGACGCTGGGCGCCGACCATCCGCTCGTCGCGGAGGCCCTGCACAATCTGGGAACGCTGGCCGTCGAGACGGGCGACCTCGACGAGGCGATGACCTATCTGGAAGGGGCGCTCCGGATCCGACGCGACCGGCTGGGCTCCTACAACCCCTACGTGGCTTTCACCCTCCTCGCCCTGGGACAAGTACAGCGCTCCGCCGGTGATCGTGCTGGGGCGCGCGCGCGCCTCGAGGAGGCGCTTCGGATCCAGGAACGGCCGGAGAACAAGAACCAGATCAATCTCGCCTGGACGCTCGGGAAGCTGGGCGATCTTCTCATCGAGCTCAAGGACTACACGCGCGCTCGCGCCTTGCTCACACGGGCGAGACGCATTCAGGAGCGGGGGGGAGAGGGCGGGCATCTCGATCTCGCCTGGACCCTGAACTCCCTGGCGCGGATCGCCGAGCACGACGGAAATTGGGCCGAGGCCGAGGCCTTGTACGCGAGCTCCCTCAAGATCAAGCAGACCCTCTACGGAGACGTATCCCCCGACGTCGTGGAGACGGAGAGCCAGCTCGCGCGATGCCTTCTGGCCGGCCGTGACAGCGCCCGCGCGTTTCCGATCGCGCTCGGGGCCGCGCGGGCACGGGCCGAGCACCTGCGGTCGACGGCTGGCGGCCTGTCCGAGCGCCAGGCGCTTGCCTACGCCGGTGTCGGGTCCTTGCCCCTCGATCTGCTCCTCGCGATGGCGCCCGCCGGCTCCAAGGAGCAGGTCTCGGCGGCCTGGGATGCGCTGATCCGTTCGCGCACCATCGTTCTCGATGAGATCGCCGCGCGGCACGGTGCCGTGATGTCCGGTCTTCAAGACAGTTCCATCACCGGTCCCCGGCGCGAGCTCGACGCCGCACGCCAGCGCTACGCGAACCTGCTCGTGCGCGGGATCGGCGGGCGGGATCCCGGTCCCTACCGTGCCGCCATCGATCGGGCTCGGGACGACGTGGAGCGCGCGGAGCGGGTGCTCGCGGCGCGGAGCGGCCGATTCCGGACGGCGATGCGGCGCGAGGTGGTCGGATGGAAGGAGGTCGGAGACGCGCTCCCCGAAGGGTGGGACCTTGTCGCGTATGCCCTCTATGGGGAGGGAGCACAGCGCTCCTATGTCGCTTTCGTCGGGCGCCGAGGCCAGCCGCCGACCGCCGTCCGGCTGGGCACGGCCGCTGCGATCGACCCGCTGATTCAGCGTTTCGTCCGGGCCTGCGGGCGATCGGACCGTGGCCCGGGTGGGACGCTCGATCGTCGAGCGGAACCCGCCTGCCGCGCCGCGGGGCTCGCGCTGCGGCGCAGGATCTGGGATCCGATCCAGAGCCGTCTGTCCGGCGCCAAGCGCCTGTTCGTCGTGCCGGATGGGTCGATCCATCTCGTCAGCCTCGCCTCCCTCCCCGAGGGGCCGGCCTACTGGGTCGAGACGGGCCCGCTGGTGCAGTACCTCTCGGCCGAGCGGGATCTGGTTCGCTTACCGCGGCGTGGCGAAGCGACGGGCCTCCTGGCCCTCGGCGGGGCCGCTTTCGACGCTCCGGAAGAAGAGGCCGCCGGCGGCTCCGCGTCGCCGGATGATTCCGTGGAGAGCGAATCCACAATTCCGGCCCGGCATTCGGTGCCGCGAGGGGTCCACCGCTCTCTCGGTCCCAAGCCCGAGTGCGAAGAGTTCCGAAACACCCGCTTCCGCGCGCTGCCCGAGACGGCCCGGGAGGTTCAAGAGATCGCCGCGCTATGGGGCGACTCTTCGCGCGTCGTCCTGCTGACGGGAGCACGCGCCGGCGAAACCTCCTTGAAGGCGCTTGCGCCCGGCCGCCGCGTGCTCCACCTGGCCACGCACGGCTTCTTCCTCGACGCCACCCAATGCGCGGCCGACGAACGCCCCGGCGTGCGCGGTATCGGTGGCGTGACGACGGAGCGTCCGGCTCGGTCCAGGGCCGCGAGCCTGCGCACGGGAAGTCCGCTTCTGCTTTCGGGGCTCGCTCTGGCCGGTGCGAACCTGCGCCTGAGTGCCAGGCCGGATCAGGAGGATGGGATTCTCATGGCCCAGGAGGTCGCGTCTCTGGACCTTTCCAACACGGAGTGGGTCGTCCTCTCCGCTTGCGACACCGGTCTCGGAAAACTCCAGGCGGGGGAAGGTGTCCTGGGCTTGCGGCGGGCGTTCGAAGCTGCCGGCGCGGGCGCCGTGATCATGAGTCTCTGGGAGGTGGAGGACCGCTCCTCCCGCGAGTGGATGCGTCATCTGTACGAATCGAGATTTCGTCTCGGACGGCCTACTCCCGAGGCCGTCCGCGACGCGGATCTCGCGGTGCTACGGGACCGCAGGGCCCAGGGTCTCGGCACCCATCCGTTCCACTGGGCCGGATTCGTCGCCGCGGGCGACTGGAAGTGAGGGGATATGGCCGCCAAGAAGGATCCCAAGAACAATCTCAAGAACAAGTCCAAGGCGGAAGGTGGCTGGTGCACGGACGACCTCTTCTTCGACGAGGAGGGGTGCCTGTACGTGCCGAACAAGGCGCTCGCGGACGCCATCAAGAGCTCGATGGACGCCTGGAAGAATCGCCTGAAGATCTACCGCGATCCCCCTCCGAAGCCGCCAACGCCGATCGAAGAGGGTCGGTATCCGGCCGCGGTGCTCGAAGCGAGTGCGGGCGGTGATCGCAAGGTCGAGCCCACCGGGGCGGGGGTTCCGCGGGCATTGAGGAGGAACGCCGAATCCACGGCGGGTGATCCCGAGACCTCCGCGGACGTGGAGACGCTCGCGCTACCGCTGGATGCCAGCGGATCGGGGGACGCCTACGCGGGGAACCCGGCCAACATGATGTGCCCGTGCGCGCCGGAACCATGATCGCCACTCCGGTCGTCGTCGCGTGCCTGAGCTCGCGGCGGCTTCATCTCATCCTGATGCCGACGGAGGCGTGCAACTTCCGCTGCGTGTACTGCTACGAGTCGTTCGCGCTGAAGCAGATGAAACCGGAAGTCGTCACCGGCGTGAAGCGGCTCCTCACCCGGAGGGCGCCGGGGCTGAGCTCGCTCGCTCTCTCCTGGTTCGGCGGGGAGCCGCTGCTCGCGCCGTCGGTCATCGAGGACATCCTGTCGCACGCCCGCGCGCTCGAGGGTGAGCATCCCGGTCTCACCGTGAGCTCCGACATCACGACGAACGGGTATCTCCTCTCCCGGCCCATGGCGGATCGGCTGCTCCCACTCGGCGTGAGCGTCTATCAGATCTCGCTCGACGGTCCCCGGGACCGGCACGACCGGATGCGCTTCCGCCCGGGCGGGCTGCCCACGTTCGATCGCATCTGGGAAAACCTGATCGCGCTCAAGGCGCGGCCCGAGCGCTTTCGCGCCACGCTTCGATTGCACGTGGACCGGGACAACCTCGACTCCGTGCCCGAGCTCCTTCGGCTCCTGGCATCGGAGTTCTCCGGTGACGATCGGTTCGACGTCTTCATTCGGGCGATCGCCCGCCTGGGCGGTCCCCGCGATGCCGCGCTGCCGGTGCTGGCCGAAGGGGAATCC
>DASSLZ010000329.1:0-4771 GCA_035689165.1 Candidatus Eiseniibacteriota bacterium
AAGGGGTTCCTTCATGTGCGGCATCGTCGGGTACGTCGGAGATCAGGAGTCGCTTCCCATCCTGCTCGAGGGGCTTCGCCGCCTCGAGTACCGCGGATACGATTCCGCGGGCGTCGCCATCCTGAACGGCGGCGGAATCAAGATCCAGAAATCGGCGGGCAAGATCAGCGTGCTCGAGGGACTTCTCGCTGAGAACCCGTCGCACGGCACGCTCGGCATCGCGCACACGCGCTGGGCCACGCACGGCGAGCCCAACACCAAGAACGCCCACCCCCACACCGACTGCACGGGCAAGATCGCGGTGGCCCACAACGGGATCATCGAGAACTACGCCACGCTGAAGCGCGCGTTGGAGGGGGAGGGGCACACGTTCACCACCGACACCGACACCGAGGTCATCGCCCACCTGATCGAGAAGTTCTATCAGGGCAACCTCGAGAAGGCGGTCGCGCAGGCGCTTCGGCTCCTGACCGGCACGTACGGCATCGCGGCGATCTGCTCCGACGAGCCGCGCAAGGTCGTCGGCGCGCGCCATGGGAGCCCGCTCGTCGTCGGGGTCTGCGACAACCACCAGTACATCCTCGCCTCCGACGTCTCCGCGGTCATCCGGCACACGAATCAGGTGGTCTACCTGGACGACGAGGAGATGGTGGTCCTGACCCCGGACGGGGTCCAGACCACGACCATCGGCGAGGTCGCGGTGTCGAAGAAGATCGAGACGGTCGACTGGGATCTGGAGCAGATCGAGAAGGCCGGCTACGACCACTTCATGCTGAAGGAGATCTTCGAGCAGCCGCAGTCGCTCCGGAACGGCCTGCGCGGCCGGCTCATGGTCGCCGAGGGAACCGCGCGGCTCGGCGGTCTCAACATGAGCGAGCGCGAGCTGCGCCAGATCGAGCGCGTGGTCATCCTGGCGTGCGGCACCTCCTGGCATTCCGGGCTGATCGGCGAGTACCTGATCGAAGAGCTGGCGCGGATCCCGGTCGAGGTGGAGTACGCCTCCGAGTTCCGCTACCGGAATCCGATCCTGCGCCCCGGCACCGTCGTGCTGGCGATCAGCCAGTCGGGGGAGACCGCGGATACGCTGGCGGCGATGCGCGAGGCCAAGCGGAAGGGCGCGCGGGTGCTGGGCATCTGCAACGTGGTCGGTTCGACGATCGCGCGCGAATCGGATGGCGGCGTCTACATCCATGCCGGCCCCGAGATCGGCGTGGCGTCGACCAAGGCGTTCACGTCCCAGGTCGCGGCGCTCGCGCTCTTGACGCTCTATCTCGGGCGCCTCGGCGAGCTCTCGCCCGAGGTGGGCGCCGAGCTCACGCGGGAGCTGCACACCATTCCCGACAAGATGGAGCGGATCCTGGCCAACGCCGACGCGATCCGCTCGATCGCCAAGGCGTACGCGCACCACAACAACTTCCTCTACCTCGGCCGCGGCGTGAACTTCCCGGTCGCGCTCGAGGGCGCGCTCAAGCTCAAGGAGATCTCCTACATCCACGCGGAAGGGTATCCCGCGGCCGAGATGAAGCACGGCCCGATCGCGCTGATCGACGCTAATATGCCCGTCGTCTTCATCTGCACGCAGGACTCCGCGTACGAAAAAGTGTTGAGCAATATGGAAGAGGTCCGGGCGCGGAAAGGGAAGATCATCGCGGTGGCGTGCGAAGGGGACGAGGTCGTGGCGCAGAAGGCCGATCACGTGCTCTTCGTGCCGCACGCGCTCGGGCCGCTGATGCCGCTCCTCTCGGTCATCCCGCTCCAGCTCCTCGCCTACTACATCGCGGTGGAGCGCGGCTGCGACGTGGACCAGCCGCGCAACCTGGCCAAGAGCGTCACGGTCGAATAGCTTGAGCCACGGCGTCCTCAAGACCAACGACGCACCGGCCGCGATCGGTCCCTACGTCCAGGGCCGCTCCGGCAATCTCTCCGGCCGCTGGATCATCACCTCCGGACAGATCGGCCTCGACCCCAAGACCGGGAACATGGTCGGCGGCGGCGTCGCCGCCGAGACCGAGCGGGTGCTCGCCAACCTGCGCGCCGTCCTCGAATCGGGCGGGGCCTCCTTCGCCGACGTCGTCAAGACGACGGTCTATCTCGCCGACATGGACGAGTTCGCCGCGATGAACGAGGTCTATGCGCGCGCCTTCTCCGATCCCATGCCCGCCCGCTCCACGGTCGCCGTGAAACGGCTGCCGAAGGACGCCCGCGTCGAAATCGAGGTCTGGGCCTTCCTCACCTCGTGACCGGCCTCCCCAACCCGTGAGTCATACCCGCGAGGATATTCACCGGCTCACGGAGCAGGTGTCCTGCGCGGGTTGAGCCGCCAAGCTGGGTCCGGAGGACCTGCGACAGGCTCTGTCGTCCTTGCCTAAAGCGAAGAAGATCGCCGGCGTTCTCGTCGGTCCCGAGACCTGGGACGACGCGGGCGTATTCCGGCTGTCGCCCACGCGCGCCCTCGTCCAGACCGTGGATTTCATCACGCCGGTCGTGAACGATCCGTTCGATTTCGGCCGGATCGCCGCGGCCAACGCGATGAGCGACGTCTACGCCATGGGCGGAACACCCCTCACCGCGCTCTCCATCGTCTGCTATCCCGAGAAGGGAGACATGGGGGTGCTGGGGGAGATCCTGCGCGGCGGCGCCGAAGCGCTGGCGCGCGCTCGCGTCGCGCTCGTGGGCGGGCACACCGTGCGCGATCCGGAGATCAAGTTCGGGTTCGCGGTCACGGGTGAAGTGCATCCGAAGCGGATCGTGACGAACGCGGGCGCCAAGCGCGGCGACCTGCTCGTCCTGACCAAGCCGCTCGGGATCGGCATCCTCGCGACGGCGCTCAAGCGGCGGCTGTTGCCCGACGAGGACCTCGCGCGGATGACCGCGCAGCTCGTCACCGTGAATCGCGCCGCGGGGGAAACGATGCACGCCGCCGGCGCGTCCGCCGCGACCGACGTGACGGGGTTCGGGCTCCTGGGCCATGCGCTCAATGTCGCGCGGGCCAGCAGGAAGACGTTGCGGATCTGGAGCGGCGCGGTGCCGGTGTTGCCGCGGGTCCTGGACTTCGCGAGGGAGGGCGTGGCGCCGGCGGGGCTGCGGTCGAACCTGGCTTATGCCTCACCGTTCGTGCAGTTCGACGAAGGCGTGTCCGAACCCCTGCGCATGGCGCTCGCCGATCCGCAGACGAGCGGCGGGTTGCTGATCGCGATCGCGCCCAAGAAGGCCGCGGCGCTGATGAAGGCGCTCAAGCGCGCCAAGGTGGATGCGGCAGTGGTCGGGGAGACACTGACAAAGGGTAAGGCGCCGATCGAAGTCGGGGGATGAAGGTGATCGTTCGCCAGGCTTCCTGGATCGTCATGGCGCTGTGTCTGACTGGCGCGGTGGCGCGTGCCGAGGCTCCGCCGGACTCCTTGGCGCTTCCCGAGACCGCATCGGACTCCTCGGCTGTGGCCCAAGGCTCGATTCGAGTTCTGCTGGACGACGGAACCGAGGTGCGGGCACAGCGTGTTCGAATCGGTTCTCTGGGAAGCCTTGGATTGATTCTCGAGAACGGGCGGGACTCGGTCCTGGCCGCGAGTCGAGTGCGCCGGATCGAGGATGAAAAGGGCCGTGACCGGACGCACGAGGTTCTCGTCGACGAGCGGAGCATCCGTGTCGGCGGGCCGGCTCCCCCGAAGCGGGACGATCCGCCACCGAATGTCGCGCGCTGGATCGTGAGCGCTCACGGGAGCGCGGCGAACCCGGTGGGCGCCTTTGGCCACTCTGCCGCGAACGGCTATGCGGTCGATGGGGTCATCGAACGACGCACCCGGCGTCACGAAAGCTACGGGCTCCGGGTCGATTTCGCGGAGTTCGGGGGCGATACGGGGTTCGAGGAGCTACTGGCTCGAACCTATCCCGGTGGCCCCGACCAGCTTCACTATCGATTCCTCGGTGTGAGCATCTCCTCGCACTCCTTCATCCTGCCGGATCGCAGGCTGAATCCATTCATCCTGACCACACTCGGAGTGGGACGTCTCAGCGTCTCGTTGTCGGGCCCCGCTGAAGAGGCGACATCCTCAGGCATCTCGACCACCGGCGAGGCCGGCCTCGGACTGGCGATTCGTCTTGGAGAACGCCTGGATGCGGAGCTCCTGGGATCGTATGGGCGTACCGGTTCGGGCCGGAGATACTTGAGGACGGAAAGCGTGAGCATGAGCGCCGATGGGGTCGCGCAGTACCTTCGGTTCACGGCGGGGCTCGTCCACCGATTCGGTCCGGGCCAGAAGACGTCATCGGAGTCGTCGGCACCCGCAGGGATTGCGTCCCGACCCGTCGCTCTCTTCAAGGGGATCCGAGAACGAAATGGTTCTCTTGAAAGACGTAATCGAAACGAGCTAGGCCCGGCTGGACGATGCCAATCGCGTCCGTGGGGCCGACCACCCAGCAGAAGCTGTTCACGGTTCCTCGCGGCACCGACTCCAGGTACACCGGCGGGATTTCCTTGGGGTCCGCACGCGACCGACTCTCTCCCGTTCCGATCCGTACCTTTCTCCAGACGACCTCCCTGGCCGTCACCGCGCCCAAGTTCGAGAGCAGGGCGATCACCACCTGATCGGCTCCGCTCCTTCCGAGGAGTGCCACGTCCTGGAGGAGATCGCCGTCGAAATCACCGGTGATGACGGAAGGTCCTCGTACGCGCTCGCCCATGCGGCGCCGGTCGTTCTCGCTCCAGGGGACGAAGGCGGGATCGAGGCGGGCGAGGGCATCCTTCATCGACCTGGGCAGCGCGATTTCGGTCTCA
>DASSLZ010000330.1:0-10936 GCA_035689165.1 Candidatus Eiseniibacteriota bacterium
GACCACGGCGCCTCCCCGGCGCGCGCGCCGCGCGCGCGCGCCGTCATGAAGCGCTCCCGGGCAGGAGCTCTTCGAGCGGGTGCTCGGGATTGCTGGGCAGGTCCCGCGCCGCGACCCGCACCCCGAGCGAGGCCAGGCGACGGAGCCGCTCGCGATCCGGTTCGTCCAGGAACACGTACGGGAGCACCGGCGCCTTCCCCGGCGCGTGGTGCAGCCCGCCGACGTTGAGGTCGGAAATCGGAAAGCCTCCCTCGACCAGCCGCAGCGGCTCGTCGAGCCCCGGAAAGAGCATCACCGCCCGCTCGCGTTCCACGAGGGCGCGCGTCTCCGGAGCGAGCGCCTCGCGTACCGAGACGCAGCGGCCGGTGGCGTCCTCGGGCACGGCGAGCAGATAGAGATCGCCGCGGGCGGGATCGTCCGCGAGCTCGTCCGAGACGACGAGGTAGAGGGTGGGGCGAAGCGCACGGCCCCAGCCGTGGGCGACCTGCCCGTGGACCAGCCGGTCGTCGACGCGCGCGAGGAGCAGCGGCACTAGTAGAGGACGATCCCCGCCTTCCCCTTGGCTTCCATGCGCGCGAGGAGCTGCTCCAAGGGGATGGCGTCGCGGTTGTAGAAGAACTCGAGGAGCATCGGAAGGTTCACGCCGGCGATCCGCTTCACCGTCCGCGCGGCGGGATCGGCGCGGCGGGTGGCGATGCCGCAGCTTCCCGCGGCGAGATCGCTGAACAGGACGACGGGCACCCCCTCGGGGAGGCCGGCGATCTCCGCGTCGATCCGGTCGCGGAGGCCGTCGGCCGAGAGCCCGCTGTTGCTGACCGTGATCACCGCCGATTGCGCGCCGAGGATGGCCTCGACGGTCCGCACCAGCTCTTCGCCCAGCACGCCGTGCGTGACCAGGATCGCGACCGGTCGCGCGCCTCCGGCGGACCCGTTCATGCGGCTATTCCGTGTCGTCCCGGACGAGCGGGCTGGAGAGGACCTTCATGCGCATCGATTCGAGCAGCCGGTCGTTCAGCGCCCGCGCGGGGTGGTAGCCGTAGACCTTGACCAGGTGGTTCAGCGCGACGACCTCCGCGATCACCGTGATGTTCTTCCCCGGAAAGATGGGAATGGTGACCAGCGGGATCTCGACGTCGAGATGCTTCACCGTCTGCTCGTCCATTCCGAGGCGCTCGTAGTCGCGCGCCTCGCTCCAGTCGGTCAGGTGGACCTCCACCTCGACGCGCTTCTGCCCGCGGATCGAGCGGATGCCGAAGATCGACTGGACGTCGATGATGCCGAGGCCCCGGATCTCCATCGTGTGCTTCAGCACTTCGTTGCACGACCCGATCAGGATGTCGCCGTGGCGCCGCGTGATCCGGACCACGTCGTCGGCGACCAGGCGGTGGCCGCGCTCCACCAGGTCGAGCGCGGTCTCGCTCTTGCCAATGCCGCTCCGTCCGGTGAAGAGCAGCCCCACGCCGTAGACGTCCACGAGGGAGCCGTGCGTCGTGACGTGCGGGGCGAAGACGAAGTCGAGATAAGCCGTGAGCTGATGGATGAAGGGGGTGGTGTCCTGCGGCGTGCGGAAGACCGGGACCGCTTCCCGGTTCGCCCGGTCGAGGAGGCCGCCGGGAAGGTCCAGCCCCTTCGCCACGATGATGCAGGGGACGCGGAACTGGAAGAAACGGTCCAGCGCCTCGGTCTGCTCTTTCGGCCCCAGCGTCTGGAAGTACGCGATCTCGGTGCGGCCGAAGATCTGGATGCGTTCGGCCAGGAAGTTCTCGGTGAAGCCCATGAGCGCCATCCCGGGCCGGTTGATGTCGCTCATGGTGATCGGAATCTTCGAATCGCTGGAGTCCGACAGGAGCTCCAGGCTCAGCTGTTCCTTCTGGCGCTCGTAGAGCTGCGCGACCGTGAGGGTCGGCGGACTAGTCGAGCTCAAGGAGCGCGACCTCCCGGTCCCCGAGACGATAGACGACGCGCAGACCCGAGTTCGTCCCGCGCTCCGAGAACACGAGCACCGGCTTGTTCCCCTTGAGGAGCGCGCGGGCGGCCTGCTCCGCCGAGAGGAGCGGTGCCTTCGTCTTCTGCCGCACGACCGAGATGCCGGCCGGCCGCGTGCTCGGAAGCCGGAGCGTCTCCAGCTCGGCGGGCTCGGCGCGCATGGCCGGGGCCCGCTTCTTCTTGTCCTTGAGCCGGTCCTTGTGCCGCGAGAGCGCCTTCTCCTGCTTCGCCAGCACCTGGTCTAAGGCCACGAGCGGGTCCTGGTCGGTCCCGCGGGTCAGCAGGTCGACGGAGTTCCCATGCAGGCGGATCTCGGCGATGTGCCGGAAGCCCTCCTTGGTGACGACCAGCTCCGCCCGGATGAGGCTGGGATAGAAGCGCGCGAGCTTCTGGATGCGGGCCTCCGCGGATTCGCGAAACGCGGGGGTGGGCTTCCAGTGGCGCCCTTTGATCGTGATGTCCATGGCTTCCTTTCTGGGGTGGATGGCGCGGTCAGGCGTACCGGCGCCGGGCCCGGGCGGGCAGGATGCGGAGGGCTTCGCGATACTTCGCCACCGTGCGGCGCGCGATCTTGAGCCCCGACTCCTGGAGCACCTCCGCGATGCGCTGATCGCTCATCGGGTCCAGCTTGTCCTCACCGTTGATGAGCTGGAGGATCTTGTCCTTGGCCGCCTTCGCCGAGACGTCGTCCCCTTCCTCGGTCGCGAGGCCGCTCGAGAAGAAGTACTTGAGCTCGAAGACGCCCCGCGGGGTCTGCACGTACTTGTTCGTCGTGACGCGGCTGACCGTGGATTCGTGCATGCCGATCTGGTTCGCGATCTGCTGGAGCGTGAGCGGCCGGAGCCCCTCGACGCCCTTCTCGAAGAAGTCCCGCTGCTCCTCGACGATGCGCCGCATCACCTTGATCATCGTCTTCCGCCGCTGCTCGATCGTCTGGATCAGCCACTTGGCCGAGTTGAGCTTCTCGGAGATGAACTTCCGCTCCTCGTCGCCGCCGCTCTTCTTGCGCAGGATGTGCTGGTAGGCGTTGTTGATCCGAAGCCGCGGCACGTTCCGGTCGTTCAGCGAGACGACGTAGTCCTCGCCGACGCGCTCGACCACGAGGTCCGGCGTCACGTAGCGCGTCTCCTCCGCGGCCACTTCCTGCCCCGGCCGCGGGTCGAGCGTCGCGATCAGGTCCCCCGCCGCCTGCACCTCTTCCACGGTGCAGCGCATGGCGCGGGCGATCTCGCTGAAACGCTTGTTGAGGAGGTTGTCGAACTGCTCCTGGACGATCCGGCCGGCCAGGGTGGCCTGAAGATTCTTCTGCGCGAGCTGGATCCAGAGGCACTCTTGCAGATTCCGCGCGCCGACGCCCGCGGGCTCGAACGTCTGGATGATGGCCAGCACCTCCTCCACCTTCTCGGGAGGCGCGGCCAGCGCCTCGGCCACCTCGTCCACCGTCGTCTGGAGATAGCCGTTCTCGTCGATGGAGCCGATCAGGTAGTCGCCGATCGAGAGCTCCAGCTCGCCCATGCCGGTCAGGCGGAGCTGCTCGCTCAGGTGCTCGCTCAGGCTCTTCACCGTGACCGGCACCTTCTCGTAGAACTCCTCGCCCGGATCGTCCGTGCGGGGCGCCACCGGGCCGTCCCACGAGGAATCGGGCCAGAAGTCCTCCCACTCGACCTTTTGGTCCTCGGGCGTCGCGTCGGGAGCCTCGGGCTGCTCCGACTCCTTGAGCCCGGTCTCCTCCTTGGCGTCGTCGATCTCCTGGACCTCTTCCACCTCGTCCACTTCCTCGAGCATCGGATTGCGCTCGAGCTCCGCCTTCAGCGCCTGCTGCAGCTCCAGCGTCGGCATCTGAAGCAGCTTCAGCGCCTGCTGCAGACGCTGCGTGATGATCAGCGTCTGCCGCATCTGCTGGTGGAGACCGGCTTTCATTTCCATCGGGGGTTTCCTCTAATCCAGACGGAATCGCTCGCCCAGATAGATCTGGCGCGCGACCGGGTCGTCGGCCAGCTCCCGGCTGGTGCCCTGGAGCAGGATCCGTCCCTCGAACATGATGTACGCGCGGTCCGTCGTGCTCAACGTCTCCCGCACGTTGTGGTCGGTGATCAGAATGCCCAGTCCTTTCGCCTGCAGCCGTCCGACGATGTCCTGGATCTCGGCCACCGCGATGGGGTCGATCCCCACGAACGGCTCGTCCAGCAGCATGAACTTCGGCTCGGTCACCAGCGCCCGCGTGATCTCCACGCGGCGGCGCTCTCCGCCCGAGAGGTTGTACCCCTTCCGGTCGGCGAGGTGCGCGATGTTCAGCTCCTCGAGGAGCTGCGCCAGCCGCGACGCCCGCTCCTTGCGCGAGAGCGGCAGCGTCTCGAGGATCGCGAGAATGTTCTCGCGCACCGTCAGGCGCCGGAAGATCGACGGCTCCTGCGCCAGGTACCCGATGCCCAGGCGCGCCCGCCGGTGCATCGGCATCCGGGTGATGTCCCGTCCGTCCACCAGGATCTGCCCCGCGTCGGCGCGGAGCAGCCCCACGATCAGATAGAACGTCGTCGTCTTCCCCGCCCCGTTCGGGCCGAGAAGACCGACCACCTCACCCTGGTCCACCGTGATCGACACCTTGTCGACCACCTTCCACTGCCCATAGAACCGCTCGAGGTCCCGCGCGACCAGCCCGCTCACAGGGAGTCGACGTTCCCCTCGGTATCCGTCACCTCGGCGCGGACCTCGCGCCGGAGGTGGAAGTGGTCCAGGCTCGGATCGCTCTCGAAACCGTAGCCGGTCACCACGTCGTGCTGGCGCGTCACCTTGACGAAGCCGTCCGAGACGATCTTGCCGGCGGTGTTCTGCCAGCGCAGGGAATCGGTCTCCATCCGGATGCCGCTCTCGGTCGTCACCACCACGTTGCCCCGCGCCTCCAGATCGTTCGTCCGCTGGTGCACCCGCCCGGTCTTCGCGACCAGGGTCGAGAACTTCTTGCCTTCCTTGTCGAAGAATTCGATCCGGACCGTCTTCGCGTCGACGAGGCTCTGATCGTTGTACATCGCGGCATAGGACGCCCAGAGGGTCCAGTTCTTCTTCCCCTCCGAGCTCTCCGTGAGGGTGAAGTCCCGCGCCTCCTGATCCGGCAGCCGGACATCCTCCCCGCTCGGGGTCGAAGCCGGACGCGACTGGCACCCGAACGCCGTCAGGACGGCGGCCAGCGCGGCCAGGACCGGCGCGCGCGCCAGGACCCGGCTCCGGCGAGGTCCCGCCGGCGGCCCGGAGCGCGACTCTACCACGGCGCTTCGAGCGTGGTCAAACTGTTGCGCCGCCATGGTCTTACCCGGCGCGCACTCCGAGGCAGTCATGGAGGTGCAGCACCCCGACAGGGGTTCCGCTCTCGTCCCCTACGACGAGGGACGTGATGGGCCCCCCCGGGTTTTCCTCCATGACCCGGACGGCCCGGGCGATCGTCGCCTCCGGCTCGATCGTCTTCGGCGTCCGGCTCATGACGGCGGACACCGGCTGGGCGAGGTCCCCGCCGCCGCGAAGCAGGATCCGCTTCAGGTCCCCGTCGGTGAGCACGCCCGCGAGCTTCCCCGCCCCGTCCACGACGGTGGTCATGCCGAGCCGCTTGTTCAGGATCTCGAGCAGCGCCTGGCGCAGCGTCGCGCCTTCGTCCACGCGCGGGAGCGCCGCGCCCTGGTGCATCAGGTCGCACACCCGGTACGACGCCGCGTGCCCCAGGACGCCGCCGGGGTGGAGCACGGCGAAGTCCTCGCGCGTGAAGCCCTTCAGCCGGAGGAGGACCACGGCGAGCGCGTCGCCCATGGCGAGCATCGCCGTCGTCGAAGAGGTCGGGACGAGGTCCTCGCCGCACGCTTCGCGCGGCGCGCCGATCTCCAATACGTGGTCGGAGGCGGCGGCCAGGCTGGATTCGCGGCTGGCCGTCATCGCCACCACGCAGACGCCGCGGCGGCGGAAAGCGGGAACCAGGTCGATCAGCTCGCGGGTCTCGCCGCTCTTGGAGAGGAGCAGCGCCGCGTCATCGGTGGCGACGATGCCGAGATCCCCGTGCACCGCGTCCACCGGATGGACGAACGTGGCGGGCGAGCCCGTGCTGGTCAGGGTGGCGGCGATCTTCTTCGCGACGAGCCCCGACTTGCCGACGCCCAGGGTCAGGATCTGCCCCCGCGCTTTGGACAGTGCCTGAACCGCGGCTTCGAACTCGTTTCCGATGCGCGGCTTGAGCTGAAGGACGGCGGCCCCCTCGAGGTCCAGCACCTCGCGCGCCCAGGCGACGACCTTCGATGCGGTGCCCGTTTCGGCCGCCAGGGTCACGCCCTCTCCTCGCGCTCGCGTCATGCTCGCTGACCTTCCAGAACCACCGTATCGGCAACCGCTTGCCGGATCTTCATCAAGCTCCGCAGAAGCTCTTCCAGTTCGGCGAGGGGCCACTGCGACTCGCGGTCGGAGCGGGCCCGCTCCGGCGCGGGATGGGTCTCGATGAAGATCCCGTCGACGCCCGCCGCGACCGCGGCCCGGGCCAGGACCGGGATCATCGCGCGATCGCCGCCCGTCTCGACGCCGGCCGGGCGCTGCACCGAATGGGTCGCGTCGAAGAAGACCGGGCAGCCGAGAGCGCGCATCGTGGGAAGGCCGCGGAAATCCACGACGAGATCGCCGTGGCCGAAGGTCGTCCCGCGCTCCGTCAGGATGACGCCCGCCGCGCCGGCGGCGCGCGCCTTGTCGACGACGTGGCGCATGCCGGAAGGGGAAAGAAACTGTCCCTTCTTCACGTGGAGCGGCTTTCCCGTCTGCGCCGCCGCCTCGATCAGCGGCGTCTGGCGGCAGAGGAACGCCGGGATCTGGAGCAGGTCGAGCACCGCGGCCGCGTCGCCGACCTCGGTGGACTCGTGAACGTCGCTCGTGACCGGTACGTCGGCCGCTTCGCGGATCCGCGCCAGCGAGCGCAGCCCCTCGGAGGGGCCGGGGCCGCGGTAGGAATCCCCCGACGTGCGGTTCGCCTTGGCGTACGAGGCCTTGAATACGAACGGCATGCCGAGCGATCCGGCGATCCGCTTCACCTCACGCGCGATCTCCATCGCTTCGCCTTCGTCCTCGAGCGCGCAGGGGCCCGCGATCAGTCCGAGCTGCTCGGGGCCGAAGGCGACCGGGCCGACCCGCACTGGCGTGATTCGGGGAGACGTAGAGCTCATGGACGCGGCGCGCCGGAGGCGCTCTCCTGGCCGGGGCGCGCCGGCGCGCCCGCTTCGCGGCGGTGGCGCTCCTCGTTGGCGGCACGGATGAATCCGCGGAAGAGCGGGTGCGGATCGGACGGCCGCGACTTGAGCTCCGGATGGAACTGAACGCCCACGAACCAGGGATGGTCGGGCAGCTCGACGATCTCGACCAGGTCGCGCGCCTCGAAGAGGCCCGTCACGCGCATGCCGCGCTCCTGGAAGACGTCGCGATAGGCGTTGTTGAACTCGTAGCGATGGCGGTGGCGCTCTTCCACGCGCGGGCGGCCATATTCGGCCTGGGCGTGGCTGCCCGCCGCGAGCGCGGCCTCGTACTTGCCAAGCCGCATCGTCCCGCCCATCTGGGAAACCCCCTCCTGCTCGGGCATCAGGTCGATCACCGCGTGCGGCGTCGAGGGATCGAACTCCGAGGAGTCGGCGCCCTTCAGTCCGGCCACGTCGCGCGCGAACTCGATGACGGCGCACTGCATGCCGAGGCAGATGCCGAAGAACGGCACCTTCCGCTCGCGAGCGTAGCGCGCGGCCTGCACCATCCCCTCGGTGCCCCGGTCGCCGAAGCCGCCCGGGATCAGGATCCCGTGCGTCTGGCCGAGCAGCGCCTCGGGGCCGTCCAGCTCCACGCGCTCGGAGTCGACCCAGTCGATCTTCACCGTCACGCCGTTCGAGACCCCCGCGTGCTGGATCGCTTCCTGGATGCTCTTGTAGGCGTCCCGGAGGTGCGTGTACTTCCCGACGACGGAGACCGTCACCGACTCGCGGGCCGACCGCATCCGCTCGGAGAACGCGTTCCAGACGCGGAGGTCGGCCGGACCCGCGTCCAGGCGGAGCATCTGCACGACCAGGTCGTCCAGGCCCCCCTTGTGGAACATGACCGGCACCTCGTAGATCGAGGGCACGTCGATCGCCTCGATCACCGAGCGGGTCGGGACGTTGCAGAAGAGCCCGATCTTCTCCTTCACCTCCTGCGGCAGCGGCACCTCGGTGCGGCAGAGGAGGATGTCGGGCTGGATCCCGATCGCGCGGAGCTCCTTCACCGAGTGCTGCGTCGGCTTGGTCTTGATCTCGCGCGCGGCACCCAGGTGCGGCACCAGCGTCACGTGGATGAAGAGGGTGTTCAGCGAGGAGAGCTCCAGCCTTAGCTGGCGGATCGCCTCCAGGAATGGGAGCGATTCGATGTCCCCGACCGTGCCGCCGATCTCCACGATCGCCACGTCCACCGGCCGCCCGCGCGTCAGCGCCATCATGCGGGCCTTGATCTCGTCGGTGACGTGCGGGATCACCTGCACCGTGCGGCCCAGGTAGTCGCCGCGACGCTCCTTCTGGATGATCGCGTCGTAGATCTGCCCCGCCGTGACGTTGTTCTCGCGGCCCATCGAGACGCCGAGGAAGCGCTCGTAGTGCCCCACGTCCAGGTCGGTCTCGGCGCCGTCGTCGGTGACGTACACTTCGCCGTGCTGGTAGGGGCTCATCGTCCCCGGGTCGACGTTCAGGTAGGGATCGAACTTCTGCAGCGTGACCGCGAGCCCGCGCGACTTGAGCAGCGAACCGATCGCCGAAGCGGCGATCCCCTTGCCGAGCGACGAGACCACGCCTCCGGTCACGAACACGAACTTGGTCATCGCCCCACTCCCCCCTTGGTCATGATGCTCCCCCCTCGCTCCATCGCGTCCGTGCCCGCGCCAGATCCTCGGGCGTATCGATTCCGATCGAATGGTAGTCGCCGACGGCGACGTGTATCGGGATGCCGTTCCAGAGCGCGCGCAGCTGCTCGAGCCGCTCGCAGGTTTCGAGCGGTGCGGGCGGCAGCGCGGCCAGCTCGCGCAGGGTCGTCAGCCGGTAGGCATAGATCCCGACGTGGAGAAGCGGAGTCGTCGCGGCCGCGCCCGTCTGGGCCGCGCCCGTCTGGGCTCCTCCCGGCGGAGCGCCGCCCGCACCATGCGGAATGAGCGACCGCGAGAAGTAGAGCGCGCGTCCCATACGGTCCAGCACCACCTTCACCCGGTTGGGGTCGGCTGGATCGTCCCCCGCCGCGAAGGGCGCGGCCAGCGTGGCCATGCGCACCTCGGGCCGGTCGAAGAGCGAGACCAGGTGGTCCAGCCCCGCCGGGTTCAGAAACGGTTCGTCCCCCTGCACGTTCAGGATGACCGGATCGGCCGCCAGGTCGGGATCGCGCACGCCGTCCGCCTGGGACCCTCGGCGGGTCATCTCGCAGAGCGCGATCGCGGCCTCGGCCACCCGGTCGAGCCCCGCGGGATGGTCGGCTCGCGTGAGGATCGTCTCGCCTCCCGCGTCCCCGACGACCTTGACGATCCGCTCGCTGTCGGTCGCGACCCAAACCGCCTCCAAAGACGTCGCCCGCCGGGCGCGTTCGAGCACCCGCACGACGAGCGGCTTACCGCCGAGATCCTGTAAGGGTTTTTCGGGGAGACGGGTGGATTGGAGCCGCGCCGGAATGATCGCGACGGCCCCTGAAGTCGGGCGCGTGGGCACATCGCGCTCCGCTCGGGGGGACGGGAGACGGTGCACGAGTCATGCTACCAAGCGGCGTGGAGGTCGTCAAGCAACCGCCGGGCCAGCTACGTTTGCGGTGCGGCCTCTGTGGATCGCCGTGGGACCCGATGCCGGTCGAACCATGCCGCCCATGGCACGAGGAGCCACAGCGTGAGTCCGCTCCATGCGATCGTCCGCACCATCTCCGGCCCCGGCGTGGGGGGCGGGCCCGCCACGTCGCCCAGCCAGATCAGGGAAAGGAACGCGAGGAACAGCACGAACCCCCACGTCCCCCGACGGTCGCGCGCCCTGGTCTGGACCGCATAGATCCCGATCGCCGCCACGTACATCGCGGTCTCGATGGTCACCTCGAGCGCGGGGTGGTTCCAGAGGCCGAGCCCGACGCGGGTGGCAATCCCCGGGACGAGCTGCAGGTCAGGTCGGTGAGTGATCCAGTCGAGGAACCAATGGCTGAAGACGGCGGCGCCCAGGAAGAGCGCACCGGTCCGGTATCGCTTCCGCGCCCAGTAGACGCCTCCGATGAGCACCGACCAGAGGATCGCCATCAGGAGACTGTGGGAGATCGGATAGGAGTCGAACGCGAGCGGGGTCGCCTTCGTGGAGTTCACGTCGATGTGGAATCGCTCCAGGCCTAGGAGCACGAGGGGCGGCCAGATGAGATCGAGGAACTGCGCCCCGAAGATGAGCGTGCCGAGCGACATCTTCGGCGCGACCCGCTTCCCCGCGAAGGCGACAGCAAAGTGTCCGACGAACATCAGGAAGTCCCTCCGGCCGGGGCTGCCCCCCCGGCGGGCCCAGTGGGACGGTAGCGCCGAGGGCGTTCAGGATACGTTGTTCCGCGGCCAACATTTTACCGCCGCTGGCGAGTGTGAAAACGAAGACACGTGTCGCTCTCTCGGGACCTTCGAGGAGCGGTGGCCGGACTTTCAAGCTCCCGGGCGACATAGACTCGCCCCGGGGCGAGTTAATTTCTATATTAACTGCCTCGGGGCGAGGAAGATCGTTCTATAAGGCGCTCTGCGCCGAAGCGGGCCCGGCCCTCGGCGCTCCGCGCACGACGTATAACGACAACTAGTGCGCGACGGGCTCGAGCGAGAGGTCCGCGATGCCCTTCTTCACTTCCTCCGCCGACTTGGCGAGCGCCGACTTCTCTTCGGGCGTGAGCTCCAGCTCCACGATCTTTTCCAGGCCGCGCGAGCCTAAGATGGCGGGCA
>DASSLZ010000331.1:0-2827 GCA_035689165.1 Candidatus Eiseniibacteriota bacterium
ACTGCAGATTGCAGAGCGTTCCCCCGACCTGGAACCAGACGGTGTCGAGACCGAGGAACGGAACGCAGGGCGCGGCGCGCGCGCGCTCCGCGTGGAACGCCGGCGCGGCGCCGCGCGTGAGCAAGGGAAGGGACGCGTCGAAAGCGGGAGCCATGGCGAGCCGAGCCTAGCACGCTCTTGTGCTATCCTCAGCCCGCGTTTCCACCCCCTGTTCCCTGGAGCCATACCGCTTGATCTGGGACGTCCTCATCGTGGGTGCGGGCCCCGCCGGCCTCTCCGCCGCCCTCTTCACGCGCATGCGGCGAATGTCCACGCTCCTCCTCGACACGGCCGTCGCGGGGGGCCAGCTCGCCTCCCTCTACCCCAAGAAGCCGGTCCACGACTACCCCTCGTACACCTACGTCATGGGGGACGTCCTCGGCCGGAACTTCGTGGACCAGGCGAATGCCATGGGCGCCGAGATCCGTGAGGGGGAGCACGTGACGATGATCGCGCGCGACGAGGAGGCGAACCTGATCCGCGTCACGTCGACGAAGGGCTCCTACGAGGCGCGCAGCGTGATCGTGGCGACGGGGGGCGGCGCCTTCGAGCCGCGGAAGATCAACAAGCCGGGCGAGGCGGAGCTGCGCGGCAAGGGGGTGGGCTACGGCATGCCCGACATCGAGGAGAGCCGCGGAAAGCGCGTGCTCGTGATCGGCGGCGGCGACAGCGCCCTCGAATCGGCCCTCTCCCTGAAGGACGTCTCCGACGTCACGCTGATCCACATGCTCGACAAGTGGCAGGGGATGGACTCCTACGTCGAGGAGATCGCCGAATCGAAGATCCGCGCACTCTTGGAGACGGAGACCGTGGAGATCCGCGGCAACGACCGCGTCGAATCGGTGGTGGTCCGGAACAAGAAGACCGAGGCCGTCGAGGAAATCCCGGTGGATCTCGTCTCGATCAACATCGGCTATCTCATGGACACCAAGATCATCCGCCAGTGGGGGCTCACGCTCACGGGCAACCAGATCCAGGTGGACAACGTGATGAAGACGAACATCAAGGGCGTGTTCAGCTGCGGGGATATCGCGACCTATCCGGGGAAGTACAAGCTCCTGATCACGGCCTGCAGCGAGGGGGCGGCGGCGGGCAATTCGGCCTATATCTACGTGAAGCAGCCGAAGAAGTTCACGGTGGGCGAGCTGTACGCCGCGCCGAAAGAGGAAGGGGACGCGCAGCCCAAGGGGTCCTAGACGCCCCCGACCGTCAGCTCCTTGAAGCGCACGCTGGGCGACGCCACGTTGTTCCGGAACTCCAGGTCGCTCCCCACGGCGTCGATCCCCATCAGCATGTCGGGGATCCGCCCGCCGAGGGTGACCCCCTCGACCGGCTTCGACAGCTTCCCCGCCTCGATCCAGGATCCCTCGACCTGCTGGCTGAACTCCCCCGACACGACGTCGATGCCGAACCCGGCGAGGTCGGTGACGTAGAGGCCGCGCGGCGTCTCGGCGATCATCCGCTCCAGGCGCTGGCCGCCGCGGTCGATGAAGAAGTTCGTCGGCTGCACCTCGGGAATCGAATCGTACCCGCGCCCGGCGTTCCCCGTGGTTCCGACGCCCATACGCCGCGCCGAGACCGAGGTCTGGAGGAAGCGGCGGAGGATGCCGCGGTCTACGACCACGTTGCGCCGCGACTGGACCCCCTCGCCGTCGAAGGGGCGCGAGCCCAGGCCGCGCCGCATCGTGCCGTCGTCCACGATGGTGACGAGCGGCGAGGCCACGGCCGTCCCCAGCTTCCCCGCGAGGAAGGAGCGCTGCTCGAGCACGTTCGACCCGCTCACCGCGCCGAACAGCCCGCGCAGGAAGATACCCGCGGCTTCGGCCTCGAAGATCACCGGGACCTTCGCCGAGGGAACGGCGGCGGCGCCCAGCTTGGCCAGCGCGCGCGTCGCGGCCTTCCGCCCCACCCGCTCCGGCGTCTCGAGGTCGGCGAAGATCCGCTTCCGGTCCGCGAAGCCGCCCGTGCGCTTCTGGGTGCCCTGGGAGGCGACGGCCTCCACCGAGAGCCAGCAGGCACTGGCGCGGTAGGTCTGGTAGGGGATGAAGGTGCTCGAGAAATGGATCTCGTTCGACTGGACGCCGCATCGCGCGTCGCGCGTGGACTGCACGCGCTTGTCCTGGGCGAACGCGTTCTCCTCGGCCGCGCGGGCGAGGGCGGTGAGATCGGCCGGTCCGAGCCGGAGCACGCCGGGATCGTCGATCTCCAGCTCGAGCGCGGCGGGCGCGGGCTCCTCCGAGATCTTGTTCTCGTCGCGGGGCGTCGCCTCGGCGGCGAGGGCGATCGTGCGCGTCACGATCTCGTCCAGCACGGGGGTGCGGAGATCGGTGGTGTACATGAAGCCCATGCGGCGGTCGCGGAAGACGCGGAGGCCCAGTCCCTGGATCACCGACTGCTGCACCAGCTCCACCTCGCGCTGCCGCACGCGCACTTCGGTGAAGTGCACGATCTCGAGGAAGGTGTCGGCCTGGGCGGCGCCGGAACGCTCGGCGTTGGTGCGGACCCGCTCCATCAGCTCGCGCGGCGCGAAGTTCGGCATGCTAGATCGCCGTCCCGCCGACCGTAATCGAGGAGACGCGCACGGTGGGCTGTCCCACGCCCACCGGGACCGACTGCCCGTCCTTGCCGCAGGTGCCGCGCGTCTGGTCCACGATCAGGTCGGTGCCCACGCCCTCGATCCGCTGGAGGAACTCGAGGGAGTTGCCGATCAGCACGGCGCTCCGGACCGGGCGCGTGATCTTCCCGTTCTCGATCAGGTACCCCTCGCGGACGGCGAAGTTGAAGTTGC
>DASSLZ010000332.1:0-6667 GCA_035689165.1 Candidatus Eiseniibacteriota bacterium
CGCCGGGATGATCCGGGTGCGGCAGTCGGGGTTGATCGCCCGGGCATCGCAGTCGCAGATCGAATCGGCGAGGAGGTTGGGATCGGCGCGGACCGCGGCGGAGGACGACGGCTCGGCGATGGGGGCGACACGGACGAGAGCGATCCCGGCCGCGGCTCCGACCGCGGCGAGAGCGACGGCGCGCAGGACCCAGGGTTTCATCGAAGTCAGGGTACGCGAAATCGAAGACCTCAGGTACCCTGCGCGGTCCATGGAACCGATCCAGGTCGCCGGAGCGTTCTGGAGCGTCTTCGCGCTCTACTGGCTGGTCTCGTCGTTCGGACGGAATCCGGCCCGGCGCCGGGAGAGCCCGCTCGCTCGACTCGCGCACGTGCTCTACATGGGCGCGGCGTTCATCCTGCTCTATTCGCGCGACCATCGGTTCGGATTGCTCGACCGCCGCTTCGTTCCGATGGCCCGGTGGATCGAGTGGGCAGGGGCGTTGATGACCGCGGCGGGCGTGGCGCTGGCGATCTGGGCCCGGCGCCACATCGGCAAGCACTGGAGCGCGGAGGTGACGATTCGTCAGGACCACGAGCTGATCCGAACCGGCCCCTACGCGCGCATCCGCCACCCGATCTACACCGGCATCCTCCTCGCCCTCTTCGGAACGGCGTTGATCCTGGGCGAGTGGCGGGGGCTGGTTGCCGTAGGGCTGGCCGTGATGGGATTCTGGTGGAAGGCGCGGCGCGAGGAATCGCTGCTCAGGCAGGCGGCGCCGGTCTCCAACTTCCCCTTGTTCGCTTCCGCGTTCGGGTGCTAACTCTACGGCAACCCCCACCAGGCGCGCCGGACTCGCCGGGACCTCCCCCCCGAGCGCTACCCTCCGCGTCGCACCGCGCTCCACCCTCGGGGAGGCGCCATGGTTCGGAAGCTCCTTCTTCTCGCGATCGTTTCGGGAGCCCTGGTCTCCTCTTCGCCGGGCTTTACGCTGACGATTCCTTCCAATCTCTGGGTTCAGCAGCCGCCGCCCGCGCAGGATCTTCCCCCCGATCGGCTCGGGGTCTACGCCGGCCGGGGATGGAATCACATGCGCTACGCCTCGGGCCTCGGGAAGATGGTCCTGTTCGACGGATACGCGGAGCTCCCCGTGTACCCGTTCGACAGCATCTTCGCGAACGCGCTCTGGCTCTATGATCCCGTCGAGAACCGTCTCTCGCTGGAGAAGGTCGACAACTGGACGACCCAGAACGGATTCTGCGAGCCGCTCCCCGAGAACGAGTTGGACCCGACCCCCTGGGACCGGCATTTCTATTCCTGCTTCGTCTATTCCCCGGCGAAGAACGCGGTCTACCTGTGGGCGGGGGCGAACCGAACGATCCCCGACGACATGATCGGCGAGACCTGGACCTACGACTTCGCGACGCATGCCTGGCGCGAGATCACCGGCCCGCACCCCTACACGGTCTACGAGCAGGCCTGCGCGTACGATTCCGACCTCGACCGGATGATCCTCTTCGCGGGCACCGATCACGAGTACGGAACCGGCGACAGGACCTATGCCCTCGACCTGGCCACGGAGACGTGGACCGACCGGGCGCCGGTTTCGAGCCCAATGCCGCGCATGGGGCAGAACATGGTCTACGACCCGGCGCGGCGCGTGACCTGGATGTTCGCCGGCGCGCCCTGGGGCAGCGCCGACAGCGAGCTCTGGTGCTACGACGACACGGCCAACACGTGGAGCCAGGTTCCGAAGCAGGATCCGTGGCCTTCCGCGCGCCGCTTCGCGCACTTCGCCCGCGACAGCCGGCACGACGTGATCCTCATGTGGGGCGGCATCACGGCCGAAGACGTCACGCTGTCCGACACCTGGGTCTTCCGCCCGGCCTCGCAAACCTGGGAGCAGCTCTTCCCGGAGGTGTTCCCGGCGAATCCTGCCCGCTTCTACTCCGTCGATCTCGACTACGACGAGGGAAACGACTTCTTCGTGCTGAACCTGGGCGGAACGTTCTGGCTGTTCCGCTACTCCGGCTCGGTCGCGGACGCCGATTCCGAGGGGGACGCCTCCGCCGCACCCTCGCTGCGGATCACGTCCTCCAACCCCGCGCCGCGGGGCGCGACGCTCGCCATCTCGCTTCCGAGATCGGAGCAGGTCGAAGTGGGGATCTTCAACGCCTCGGGGCACCGGATCGAGACCCTCGCCAGCGGGATCTGGGAGCGCGGGCCGCACACGCTGCAGTGGTCCGGACGTGCCGGCGGCGTGCCGGCGGCTTCGGGAGTCTATTTCGCGCGGCTCGCCGCGGCGGGGCGCGTGGTGACGAAGAAGTTCACGCTGCTCCGGTAGCGCCCGGCGTCCGCGCGCCGTCGAACGCGGGGATCAGATGTACTGCTTCAGGCGCGGCCACGCTTCCGCCAGAGGCATCCTCGGCCCACGCGCGATCGAGACGTCCAGTCCCCGTTCGTAGGGCATCGCCCACTCCGACCGCGTCTGCCCCACGATCTCGATCCGATCGAAGAACGCGGCGTTGTCCTGCCGGTCGCCGCCGATGATGATTACGACGTCCCACTCGCGCCGCCGGGGCCCCCAGAGCCAATAGCTGTTGTGTCCGCTGATCGCGGGCGGGAGGCCCCGCTTCCGCCCGATCACGTCGATCGCTCCGGCCTCGCCGTAGTTCTGGCCGAAGATGAGACAGCGCCCGCGCTCCTCGGGCGTCAGCTGGTCGTAGGCCTTCGCGACCAGGCCGGCCATCTCCTCCCAGCCGAACATGTCCGCGTAGTCCTGCGGCAGCGCTCCCATGGCGTTCCGTTCCTCGGTCCGGGGCGCCATGCCGAGCGCGGACTGGTAGCGCACGAACGTTCGGGCCGGCAGCACCGGAAGCGCGAGCGGCACGGCGACCAGCCCCGTCATGATGATGAGGGCCGCGAGCGCGGGTCGGACCCAGCGCCAGGTGGTCCCGGTCGAACGCTCGACCGCGACGCCGCCCAGCGCGAGCAGCGGCGGATAGGCGACCACGAGATACGATGCGCGGCTGTGCCCCTGCGCCAACAGCAGCGCCAGAACCGAGAGGTAGATCCAGGAGAAGACCTGCCCCGGCCGTCCCCGAAGCGCGAAGAGGCCGTACAGGAGCCCCGCGATCCAGAGCGGTGCGGCGCCGGGATTCATGGTCAGGATCTGATCCTTCACGAAATCGCCAGGCGTGGTCGCGGCCATCTTGAGCGAGGTCGCGTTCCGGATGAACTCCAGGGTGGGCCAGCCATTCCGGATCTGCCAGATCACGTGCGGGGCGAAGATGGCGAGCGCGATGGCGGCGGCGAGCCAAGGCCCGGCCCCGAGCAGCGCCCGGCGCTGCCGCGTGGCGAGAAGTCCGATCGCGAGACCTCCGCCGAACCATCCCATGCTGATCTTGTTCAGAAGGCCCAGCCCGAGCAGCACGCCCAGCGCGGCCCAGTCGCGCGGCCGCCCTCGCTCCAGTGCCCGGAGCGTCGCGAGCGAGGCGAGGGTCCAGAAGAGGAGATCGAGGGCATTCATGGAATAGTAGCGGCCGGTGCCGAGGAACGCCGGCGCCATCACGGCCGCGAGTGCGGCGATTCCCTGTGCGAAGCCCCCGCCGCCCAAACGCCTCGCCAGGATCGCCGTCAGGAGCACGACGGCGGTGCCGGCCACGAGGGGGACGAAGCGCAGCGCGGGAAGGGAGTCTCCCAGGACCGCGCGCACGAGCGCCAGGAGTGCGATCGAGAGGGGCGGGTGCTCGACATAGCCCCACGCGAGATGGTCCGTGCTCGCAAGATAGTAAAGCTCGTCCCGGAAGTATCCGTATTGCGTGAGCGCCGCCAGATGGAGCAGGAGCTTGGCCGCGAGAAGCGCGGCGATGGTGCCGGCCGCAAGCTTCTGAAGGGTTGGCCTGTCCGGGTTTAGGGAGCGGGTCACGGCCGGATACTGACATACGGTGGATCGTTTCCTGCTACGATTCTGGCGGGGGCTGAGGGGAAGGAGATTTCCATCATGGCTCGAAGCGCGAGCCCGATCGGCGCCGCTGCCATCAGGAATCGCCTGTGGCGGCGTGCCGCGGCACCGCTTTCCGTTCTGCTTCTGGTCCTCGGCTGCGCTCATGCGGGGCGGCTGACGTTCGTCGAACAGCCGCTGACTCCGGCGGACACGACGGGCGGCCACCACCCCGAGCGCGCGCTGCGCCATCCGGTGCGCGAACGCGCCCTTTTCCTACCCGACACCGTGATCGGCTTTCAGCCCGGCACGGGAGACTCGTCGCGGCGGTATCTGGGCAAGCTCCTCGACGGCTACACGGCGGACACGCTGAACATCCTGCTGTTCGGCGACAACCGGCCCGGCTACCGCTGCACGAAGCTCGCTCCCGAGCTGGCCGTCATCCAGAAGGGTCTCTCGCCGAACCCGCTCCGATTGGGACGCGCGCTGATCACCATCCCCTGGATGCTGGTGAAGGGCCTCCTTCCTCCCGACGTGGCGATCGTGCGGGACATTCCGCCATTCGTGCGTGGCCTGCCGACCTATGGGCGGGAGAAGCAGGTTCTGCACGCGATCATGGCGAAGCTGGACACGCTGAAGATGCAGAACAAGAAAGTGGCGGCCGCGATCAACACCGGGGACCTCGTCTACGACGGCACGAACCCGGCCCAGTGGCGCCGATTCCTTCGCCTCAGCGAACCGCTCATGACGCGGGTTCCCTATTTCGCGATGCCGGGGAACCACGAGAAGACCCACACCGAGACCGGCGTGGCGAACTGGCGGGTCGCGACCGGACTCCCGATCGCGGGCGACCGCTTCTACTACTGCTTCGACTCCGCGGACGGCTGGGTCCGGTTCGTGGCGCTCGACACCAACCCGATCACGATGCCGGGGGTCCACTGGTCCAAAGAGGTGCAGGTGAAGTACTCGAAGGAACAGGTCGACTGGCTGACGGCCCGGCTCAAGGAGCACCACGGCCCGTCGTTCGTGTTCTTTCACAGTCCGCCCATGTCGGCCGGCTATCACCGTCACGACTGGAACATGGACCCGATCATGCAGGAGCGCCGCGAGCAGATCGTCCGGGCCATGCGCGATGCGGGTATCTCCGTCCTGGCCAGCGGACACGAGCACGATTACGAACGCGCCCTCATGACCTTCCCCGACGGCGGCGTGATGATCTGCATCGTCCAGGGCGGAGGCGGCGCGCCGCTCCACCCCCTTCCTCCGCCGGCGAAGGCGGCCCAGCTCTTTGCCGAGTATCACGTGGCCGGAGGGACGATCAAGCCGGAGAACGTCTACACCGCGGCGGTGAACAACTTCACCCTGATCCAGCTCTGGTTCGGCGGCGGCCAGCTGCAGACCTACGCGGTGGACAAGAAGGGAAACGTCAAGCTGGCCGATCTCGTGAAGATCGATCTCACGCGCTACGGGACGCCGAAGATCGACCAGCACAAGGTCCCGATCGCGGCCACGGCGCCGGTCCATCCCTCGACGTCGGAAGTGAAGCGCGAGGCGGGCATCCAGGCGAAAGTCGATACGACGGCGGCGAGCCGGCGGATCGAGAGTCACCCACCGCCGGGTAAGAAGAAGGCGGCGCCGGTGCGGCGAACGACCACGCGGCGGCGCCGCTAGGCGGCGCCGTTCATTTGAGACAGCTTCCGGAGAGGCGATCGACGCTCATCTTGAGGCGGGCGCAGTCGCAGTCTCCCTTTCCCTCGACCGTGAAGGCCGCGGGGCCCGTGACGTCCCCGCGCAGCGTGCCGCCGGTCAGCGAGTAGCGCAGGACGAGGCTCTGCGCGCCCGAGCGCGGATTCACGTCCACCTGGTCGTCGTCGCTGTAATCGAGCTCCATCAGCTGGAAGATGATCGGCACTTCGGGCGTCGAGGACGTGACCGCCTTGGTCATCGTCCAGGGCGCATAGGGAGACTTGTCGAAGTCGAAGTTGTTGTGCTCGTCGATCAGCCCCGACCAGTAGCGCTGCCCGTCGATCGCCGCGCGGCTGTACCAATCCATCTCCCCGCCCCCGAAGCCATCGTCCCCATTGATGTTGTCGATGCGGTGGACCTGAAGCCGCACGAACTGCATGGTCTCGGGCGCGGGGCTCGGCAGCGTCGGATTGACCGGGCCCTTGTAGGGCATGGCGCCCCAGGAGAGAAGAAGCTTCTCCGCTTCCGTCCGGAGCGCGCCCGGCTTGGTCGTCAGGCAGCGCCCGTACATGTAGTTGAGCACCGCGTTCGCCAGCAGATCGGGCGACGTCGCGGCCGTCCGCGCGCTGAAAGCGCTTCCCAGGCTGGTGGGTCCGCCGTTGCCGTTCCAGTGACCGCCGTAGAACGAGATCTTCCGGGCGTAGTCCCAGTCGCGGCTGGGGTCGAACGTACTCCGCGAGAACGCCTGCATCCGGCCCCAGACCGCCGGATCGGCCACGAAGTCCTTGAAGAGACGGACCCACTGCCGGCTCGCGAACCAGGCGCAGATGTAGGCGTCCGAATGATGCGGACGTCCCTCCCAGTCCTTGTTCAGGGCGTCGGCGTTGCTGTCCCAATCGCCGTGCGTCCGCTTGGGAACGCCCCGCTCGCGCCTGGTGTACACGTCCATCGCTTCACGGTCGGCGCGATCCACCGAGAGCCAGGTGGGGTGGTCGCCATACTTGGCCAGGGCGCCCTTGCCGAGAGGCGGGCCGGTCGTCCCTCCTTCCACCCAGTTGC
>DASSLZ010000333.1:0-3225 GCA_035689165.1 Candidatus Eiseniibacteriota bacterium
CAGAGGCCGCGCATTCCCGGATCGGACGAGGCCAGCTCCTGGGGCGTGCGTTGACCCTCCGCCGCGCCCCGCGTACGATCCCGCCCGGGATCCGCGCCGGCATCCACGCCGGCGGCCGGCTTCAGCCCCTTGCGGCGCGCACTCATCGGACCGGGGTCACCCTCCGCACTTCGTGAACCACATTGGACGGCTGGACTGGGGACCGCTCGCCTGGACCTGGGGCGCGGCGCACCTCATCTACCTCGGCGCGGCCGCGCTCGCGCTTCGCGGGCGAGGGCCGTGGTCGCGCCGGCCGGCGCTCGCGCTCGCGGTCATCCTGGGGGTGGGCCTGGTCCCGCGCCTCCTCCTGCTTCCCACCGCCCCATCGCTCTCCGAGGATCTGTACCGCTACCTCTGGGACGGCCGCCTGGTGGCGAACGGCTGGAACCCCTATCCGCGGCCTCCCTCGGATCCCACGTTCGCGCCGTGGCACGACGACGTCTACCGGCACCTGAACCATGCCGGCGTGCCCACCGTCTACCCTCCCCTGGCCCAGTGGCTCTTCGCCCTCGCCTGGAAGCTGGGCGGAACGCCGCTCGCCTGGAAAGCGGTGCTCCTCGCGCTGGAAGCAGCGCTCGTGGCGGGTCTCATGGCCCTGCTGCGCCGGAGAGGACACCCGTCGGAGCGTCTCCTACTCTACTACTGGAATCCGCTGGTCGTGGTCGAATGCTGCGGCTCGGGGCACGTGGACCTGGCCGCGGCGGCGTTCCTGATCGCGGCCCTGGCGTTCCTGGAAGCGGGGCGCCGCGCGAGGGCGGGCGGCGCGTTCGGCGCGGCGGTGCTCGTGAAGCTGGTTCCGCTGCTGATGGTCCCGGCGCTCGCCCGGCGTCGCGCGTGGAAGACGCTCGCGACGGCATTCCTGGCGATCGCGCTCCTCTACCTGCCGTTTCGCGGGGCGGGGGCGCGGCTCTGGGAGGGCCTGCGCACCTATGCCCGCCACTGGGAGTACAACGGTCCCGTCTACGCGGCGATCCGGCCGCTCTTCTCGAACGGGGACGATCCGCGCCTCGTTCTCGCCGCAGGACTCGTGCTCGCCCTTCTCGTCATCGCCTGGCGCGCACGGACGCTGAGCGGCGCTCTGCTCGCCTCCTGGATGGCGTTCCTGATCCTCTCGCCGACCGTCTACCCGTGGTACCTGATCCCTGCGATCGCGCTCCTGCCGCTCCATCCCGACCCGGGACTCCTCCTCTTCTCGGGCACGGTGGCGCTCACCTACCTCCCGCTGCCGCTCTATCGGGCGACCGGCGTGTGGCTGGTCCCGGGGTGGGTTCTAGGCGTCGAGTACGGATCGCTGGCGGCCGTGTGGGGCGTGGCGGCATGGCGCCGCCTCCCTCAGCCGCGGCGCGCGGCGTGGAGGACGGAGACGCCCCCCACGTAGAGGAAGCCGACCAGGTAGAGGACGAGGAAGGGGAGCGGCGCGAGCATCCCCGCGCGCGCCAGCGCCAGCATGGCCCAGCCGAAGTAGAGTCCCAGCCCGATCTCGGCCGCCGCCCACAGCGAGAGTGGCGAGCGATAGCGTTTGCCGCGCCACCCGTCGCTCCGCCGCTCGATCCGGAACTTCGGAGTGCGGTGGAACTCGGCCGAGGCGTTCCGAAGCCCGCTCAGCACCGCCCGGGTATTGTTCACGGCCAGCCCCAGCCCCAGGGAGAGGACCAAGGGGACGAAGCGCAGCTGCCGCTTCCAGTCGCCGCGCGTCTCCCGCTGCGCCGCGGCGAAGTAGATGAGCGCCGGGATCGAGGCCGTGAGGAAGAGGGCCGCGTCCACGACCGTGAAGAGGAGGCTCTTCTCCTCGATCCGCGCGATCACCACGGGATAGGCGATCGCCGCGACCAGGAGCAGCAGCACGTACGCCACGTTGATGGTGAGGTGGAACGTGGCCTCCACCTTGACCGCGAACGGAAGCGGGGCGCGCCAGACGTCCGGCAGCACCTTCCGGGCGACCTGGATCGAGCCGCGCACCCACCGGTACTGCTGCGCCTTGAACGCGTTCATCTCGACGGGCAGCTCTCCGGGGCACCCCACGTCCGGCGCGAAGACGAAGCGCCATCCGCGGAGCTGGGCCCGGTAGGAGAGGTCGAGATCCTCGGTGAGCGTGTCCCACTGCCATCCCCCGGCGTCCTCGATGCAGCGCCGGCGCAGGATCCCCGCCGTCCCGTTGAAATTGAAGAAGCGCCGCGCGTCCATGCGCGCCGAATGCTCGACCACGAAGTGGCCGTCCAGCGAGATCGCCTGCGCCTGGGCCAGCATCGAGTAGTCCTGGTTCAGGTGGCGCCAGCGCGCCTGCGCCATGCCGACGTCCGGCTCGTTCAGGTAGGGCACCAGCTCGCGCAGGAACGAGGGGGGTGGCACGAAGTCGGCGTCGAAGATCGCGAGCAGCTCCCCCTTGGCGTGGCGGAGGCCGTTCTGGAGCGCGCCCGCCTTGAATCCGTCCCGAGCCGCGCGGCGGAGATGCACCGCGTCCACGCCGCGCGCGCGGAGCTCGGCGACCCGCGCGGCCACGAGCCCGCTGGTGGCGTCGGTCGAGTCGTCCAGCACCTGGATCTCCAGGCGGTCGCGCGGATAGTCCATGGCCGCGGCGGCGTCCAGCAGGCGCTCGGCCACGTAGCGCTCGTTGTAGACGGGAAGCTGGATCGTGACGAGGGGCCACTCGGGCGGCGGCAGGGGGCGCGGCATTGGCGCCCGGCGCCTCCGGAAGAGACGCAGGAGATGAAGACGGTGGATCCCGTAGGCCGCGAGCAGGCTCCAGACGACCAGGTGGAGCGCGAGCAGCGACTCCCGGACCGGCGCGGACAGCGCGGCGAGGAACGAATTCATCGAGGCGGTCATCGTACCGCGCACGCATCGGTCCATGTTGCGTGTTCTTCCGCCGGTCCGTGTTGATTGTTCCGGGCCGCGCGGGTAATGTGCGGGACGGGGTGGGGTGACGCGGGAAACGGGAGGATCACTGTGGCGCGCGGCTTCGTGGTGGGCAACGGAACGGTCCTCGCGACCGGCGACAGGCACGGCGCGCTCCACGAGCTCTACGCACCCCATTTCGCCCCCGAGCATCAGCTGCTCCGCCGTCCGGCCCGCATCGGGCTGCACGTGGACGGCCTCTTCCACTGGCTGGAAGACTCCTTCGAGGCCGCCGCCGTGCGCGGTGAGGCCGCGCCGATCGCCGACCTCTCCCTCCGCGGGCAGGGGCTT
>DASSLZ010000334.1:0-8160 GCA_035689165.1 Candidatus Eiseniibacteriota bacterium
TGCCCGTCATCGTGTTCGTCGCGCGCGTGCCGTTCAGGATGAGGAGCGCCCGGGTGGTGTCCACGGTGACCGTGTGCTCCCGGTTGAACGCCGTCGTGTAGGTGTTCACGAGCACCGGGTGCTCGGGATCGGTCATCCGGATGATCTGGATGCCGCCGCCGATGGCCTCGGTCGAAACGTAGAGCCAGGTCCGGTACTGCTTCATCTCGCGCCACCAGGAGGTGAGGCCCGGGATGAAGCCCACCTCGTAGGGCGCCGAGGGGTTCGTCACGTTGAGGATCGAGGTGCCGGTCTCGGTGCCGAGCACGGCATATTCGCGCCCGTCCGGCGCCACGTAGGCGGTGCACGCGGAATAGCGCGTGTAGTTGCTCACATGGGCGAGGAGCTGGACGTTTCGGGACACGGCCCTGGCCATGGCCGGAGCCGGCCGTAGCGGCGCGAGGGCGGCCACGGCAACGAGCACCCCAAGAAGGAAGTTTCGGCGACACGCGGACATGGACTGGTTTCGGATGCGGGGGATGGGATGGGGGTTCACGGGAAAAGGGGCTCCGAGCGGGTGCCGGCCTGGACGCGCCCGCCCGGTGATTCTACCGTCGTCAGGCCCCCGGCGCCAGCCCTACAGCCAGCCGACCTCGCGATACCACTCCGCCGTCGCCCGGATTCCCTCGTAAAGCCCGACACGAGGCGTCCATCCGAGACGCTCCCGGATCTTCCGGGACGAGCAGATCCAATCCCCCGCCGCGATCTCCGCCAGCTTTTCGCGGGAGAGAAGGGGCGCCTTGCCCGCGGCGCGGGCCCAGCTCTCGGCGACCGCCGCGATCCCCGCCAGCGTCCACTGGGGAATGGCGACCCGGACCGTCCAGGTGCGGAGCGCCTCGCGGACGGAACGGCCCAGCTCGTCGTAGTCGGTCACGTCCGGCTCGCAGGCGAAGAACACCTGCCCCACCGCGGCCTCCTGCGTGAGCGCGGCATGGACCGCGGTGACGAGGTCGCTGACGTGGACGATGGAGAACCGCCCTCGCTTCCGGAGAACCGGCTCCAGGTGCCACTTCCCCGCGACGAACGCCTTGAGAATCGCGGTGTCGCGCGGGCCGTAGACGGCCGGGGGGCGGATCACCGAGACGGGCAGCCGGTCCGCCGCCATCACCACGAGCTGCTCCGCGCGAAGCTTGCTCTCGCCGTAGGCGGAGACCGGGTGGGGACGCTGATCCTCGGTAACGGGAAGGCCGGTCAGGCTGGGGCCCGCGGCCGCCTGGCTCGAGATGAAGAGGAAACGCCGAAGGGTGCCCCCGTCCGCGGCGCGCAGGAGCCGCTCGGTGCCCACGACGTTCGCCTCGTGAAACTCCGCCGCGTTCCGCGCGCGGATGAGCCCGGCGGCGTGGACGATCCAGTCGGCCCCCTCCACCGCGCGGGCCAGGGCGCCGGGATCGTCGAGCGCGGCATCGGCCAGCTCGACCGGCTTCTGCTCCAGCCACCGCCGCGACGAGGAGCCGCGCACGACGGCACGCACGCGCGCGCCGCGCAGAAGGAGCTCGTCCACGATGTGGCTTCCGACGAAGCCGGAAGCGCCGGTGACGACGGCGAGGGGCGCCGCGCCGGTCACGCGAGCCGCTTTTCGTAGATCCGGTAGATCGCGCTCCGCGTGCCGCCCGAGCCGAGGATCAGCTGATGCACGGAGTCGTTGTCCTCCAGCGTCCATCCGACTTCGGTCATCGCGTACCCGCGGCGACGGGTCGCGCGCATCAGCGCCTCGACGAGGAGCGCTCCGACGCCGCGCCTCTGGTATTCGCCGAGCACGCCCAGCGCCAGCAGGCGGCCTTCCTTGATCCGCGGCAGCGTCCAGAGCAGCTTCACGATGCCGAACGGGAAGAGCTTCCCCTTCACCTTGGCCAGCGCGACGTTCACGTCGGGAAGGATCAGCCCGAATCCAACCGGCGCGCCGTCCACCTCGGCGAACTGTACCAGGTCGGGGACCACCGCGGGCTTCAGCTGGCTCGCCATGTGATCGATCTCGGCGTCGGTCATCGGAACGAAGCCCCAGTTCCGTTCCCAGGCCGCGTTGTAGACGGTCTTCACACGGCCCAGCTCCTCGTTGAACTTCTTCATCTCGAGGGGCCGGACCGTGATCCGGTCACGCTTCCTGGCCATCGACGCGATCCGCTGGAATACCGGCGGCGGCGTCTCGGGCACGGGGACGCGCCACTCGTAGAGGTCCTTGGCCTTGGCGAGCCCCGCAGCTTCGATCCACACGGCGTACTCGCGAACGTTGTAAGGCATGAGGAGCATCGGACGGTGATCGAAACCTTCGATCAGGAGCCCGCATTCGTCGTTGGTGGTGAAGCTGAGGGGGCCGCGCAGCACCTGGGCGCCCTTTTCACGCCCCCACCGCTCGGCGGCGACCAGGAGCGCCGCCGTCGCGGCCGGCGAATCGGCCTCGAAGAAGCCGAACGCGGCCTGCCGCTCCCCCTGGAAGGCGTCGTGGTTGCGATCCACGGTCGCGGCGATCCTCCCGACGACGCGCCCGCCGTCGAGCGCCAGGAAATAGGCGGCCTCGGCGTGCTCGAAGTAGGGATTCTTACCGGGGGTGAGGCGCGCTTTCTCGTCGGAGGGGAGCGGAGGGACCCAGTGCGGCTCGTTCCGGTAGCGGTCGTAGACGTAGCGGATGAAGCGATCCAGGTCCTTCGCGGTTTGGACCGGAACGACCTCCACGCCGGGCTCGGTGCGGACTATTCGGCCTGGGAGGCCAGCTCGGCGCCGAGCTGCTGGCGGACCTCGGAGACGACGCGAAGAATGGTGTCGAGCTGGGAGTCCTGGTGCGTCGCCATGTACGAGGTGCGGAGCAGATCGCGTCCGGGTGCCACGGCGGGGACCAGGATCGCGTTCACGAACACGCCCCGGTCGTAGATCTTCCGCCACCAGTGCATGCACTTCATGCGGTCGCCGATAAAGATCGGGATGATCGGCGTGCCCTTGCCCGAGCCGACTTCGAGTCCCTGGGCCTTGAACCCGGTCCGCATCTTGTCCGCGATGACGCGCAGGCGCTCGCGGAGGACCGGACCCTCGTCGCTCTCGATCACGTCGAGGGCCGCGAGCGCCGCGGCCACGCTCGAGGGCGTCATGCTCGCGCTGAAGATCATGGCGCGCGCGTGATGGCGCAGGTAGTCCATGACCTCCTTGGGGCCGGCGATGAAGCCGCCGAGCGACGCGAACGACTTGCTGAAGGTGCCCATCACGAGATCGACCTGGTCCTCGACGTTCTGCGCCTCGCAGGCACCGGCGCCTCGGGCGCCGAGCACGCCGATCCCGTGCGCGTCGTCCACCAGGAGCCGCGCGTTGTACTCGCGCACCAGGCGCACGATGTCGGGAAGGGGCGCGATGTCCCCCTCCATGCTGTACACCCCGTCCACGACGACCAGCTTGCCCGCCTTGGCCGGCACCTTCTCCAGCACGCGCTCCAGGTCGCGCAGGTCGTTGTGCCGGAAGCGGAGCACCTGCCCGTGCGAGAGGCGGGCCCCGTCCACGATGCAGGCGTGCGCGTCCTTGTCCAGGATAACCACGTCGCCCTTCTCGGCGAGCGCGGAGATCGAACCCAGGTTGGTCAGGTAGCCGGTCGAGTAGACCAGCGCGGCTTCCTTCTTCATGAACTTGGCGAGCCGCTCCTCGAGGATCGCGTGCAGCTCGAGCGTGCCGTTCAGGAAGCGGGAGCCGTTGTTCGAGGTCCCGAAGCGCATCAGCGCGTCTTCGGCGGCGGCCATGACCTTGGGATGCTTGGTGAGCCCGAGGTAGTTGTTCGACCCGGCCATGATCATGCGCTTGCCGTGGATCGTGACCTCGGTGCCGTGATTTTCGGAGATCGGGAGGAAGTACGGGTAGAAGCCGGCCCTCTGGGCCATCCGGTGTTCGTTGAACTCGTTACACTTGGCGAAGATGTCCACGCGCACCTTTGGTGTTGGGGTTCAGTGATGGTCGCGAGCCGCCGGAGGGCCATTTGGCGAATCGCGGGACACCTTAGCGGTTCCGGCCCCGGGAGTCAATCGGCGGAGGGCCGATCCGCGGGCCGGCCGCCCCGCCGCCCCGGTATCTCCTTGCCGCATGGGCACTAATCGCCGATGATCCGGCCGGCGGCGCTCCCGCCGGGGCATGACCCGGCCGGCACGGCCGCCTCGAACTGCCCACCCCACCCGATGAAAGGAGACGCCGTGAACCGGTCCCGCTCCCTCCGAGCGTTCCTCCTGGCCGCGACGCTGCTCGCCGCCGGCGCTTCCCCGGCACGGGCCACCTTTTCGATCGTGGCCCGCGATCCGGAAACCGGGGACCTGGGCGTCGCCGTCCAGTCGCACTACTTCTCGGTCGGCCCGATCGTCCCCTGGGCGGAGCCGGGCGTGGGCGCCGTGGCGACGCAGTCGCTGGTCGAGGTGGCGTACGGCCCGCGCGGGCTGGCCCTGATGCGCGACGGGGCGACGGCGAAGGACGCGCTGAAGAAGCTCCTCGATGACGACCAGTACCGCGAGGTGCGCCAGGTGGCGATGGTGGATTCCCATGGCGACGTCGCCGTGCACACCGGCAAGAAGTGCATCCCCTTCGCCGGGGACGAGGCCGGCGACCACTTCACGTGCGAGGCCAACCTCATGGCCAGCGACAAGGTCTGGCCCGCCATGGCCGCGGCCTACCGGAGCGCCAAGGGGGATTTCCCCGAGCGGCTGCTCCAGGCCCTGGAGGCCGGGCAGCGCGCCGGCGGCGACATCCGCGGGCAGCAGTCGGCCGCGATCGTCATCGTGAAAGGCGCCCGCTCCGACAAGCCCTGGGCCGACCGGGTCATGGATCTCCGCGTGGAGGACAGCCCCAAGCCGATCGCCGAGCTGCGCCGGCTGGTCGGCCTGTGGCGCGCGTACAAGAAGAGCGACGAAGGGGACGCCTTCATCACCGAGAACAAGGTGGAGGACGCGCTCCGCGCCTACTCCGAGGCGGCGCGGCTCGCGCCGGGGAACGACGAGCTCCTCTTCTGGCAGGCGGCCACCCTCTGGAAGCTGGGGCGCGAGAAGGAAGCGGCCCCGCTCTTCCGTAAAGTCTTCGCCAAGGACCGCCGATGGGTGACCCTGGCACCGCGGCTGGTGCCCGCCGACCTGCTCCCGGACGATCCCGCGTCCATTCGGCGCATCCAAGCTCTTGCGCCCCCGGCGCGGGCCCGGGCGCGATAGAATGGCTCGATCGAGCCCGTAGCCCGCCGTACCGAAACCCTCACCGGACCACGCCCCGGCTCGCCGAGGCATCGGAGGAACGTCATGTCGGAACGCACCACCTCGACGCCGGCGGCGGCCGCTTCGCCGGTCCCCTACATCCCCGGCCTCGACGGAGTCCCCGCGGCGCGCTCGAGCATCTGCTGGATCGACGGGGACCAGGGCGTGCTCGAATACCGCGGCTACCCCATCGAGACGCTCGCGGAGAAGAGCACGTTCGAGGAGACCTCCTACCTGCTCCTATGGGGAAAGCTGCCGAACCGGGCCGAGTTGGAGAAGTTCTCGCGCGATCTGCGCTCCAACCGCGACGTTCGCTTCCGGCTGATCGACCTCCTGAAGTGCCTGCCCGACACCGGCCATCCGATGGAGGCGCTGCAGGCCTCGATCGCGGCGCTCGGGATGTTCTATCCCGACCGCGACCCGATGAAGCCCGAGGACCGGTACAACTCCTCCGTGCGGCTGATCGCCAAGGCACCGACGCTGGTGGCGGCCTTCCACCGCCTGAGCCTGGGAAAGGACTACATCCCGCCCCGCGAGGATCTGTCGCACGCGGCGAACTTCCTCTACATGCTGACCGGCGACGTCCCCGAGGAGGACGAGGCGCGGGTCATGGACATCTGCTTCATCCTCCATGCCGAGCACTCGATGAACGCCTCAACGTTCGGGGGCCGGGTCACCGCCTCGACCCTGGCCGATCCCTACACCGTGATCTCCTCGGCGATCGGCGCGCTCACGGGGCCGCTGCACGGCGGCGCGAACGAGCAGGTGATCCACATGCTCCAGCAGATCGGCGACGCCGAGAGGGCGCGCCCCTACATCGAGGACCTGATCCACCGGAAGCAGAAGATCATGGGGATCGGACACCGGATCTATCGCGTGAAGGATCCGCGGGCGCTCGTGCTGCAGCGGCTGGCCGGGCAGATGATCTCCAAGGGAGGCGGCGATCCGCTGCTCGCGGTGGCGCAGGAGGTGGAGAAGGTGACCGCCGAGCATCTCGGCGCGAAGCGGATCTATCCGAACGTGGACTTCTACTCCGGCGTGCTCTACACGGCGATGGGGCTTCCCGCCGCGCTCTTCACGCCGATGTTCGCGATCGCGCGCGTCTCCGGATGGCTCGCCCACTGGCTGGAGCAGATCCAGGACAACCGCATCTACCGGCCCGACCAGATCTACACCGGCACGCACGCCGAGCCGTACATTCCGATGGAGGAGCGCGTCTAGGCGGAAGGACCGACGGTTCGAGCGCGGCATGTGCACGCTGATCGCGGGGGTCGAGGTACTCGGCCCCCGCACGCTCGTTCTGGGCGCCAACCGCGACGAGTCCCCCGAGCGCGCTTCCGCGCCTCCCGGCATTCTGCGCGAGCGGCCGCGCGTGGTAGGCGGCAGGGACCTGGTGGCGGGCGGCACCTGGCTCGCCGTGCGCGACGCGCGGGCGGTCACCGCGCTGATGAACCGGCGCCCAACGCCGGGAACAGCACCGCCCGCGGGCGGGCCGGCGGGAGAGGCGCCACTCGAGGGCGGGCCGGCGCCGCGCTCGCGCGGGCTCCTCTGTCTCAATGCCGCGGCGTTGGGTGGCGCGCAGGACCAACCCCATCGCATCGATCCGGGCACGGGTGAGCGCCATCCGGCGCGGCTCCACGCCGCGCTCGCCCTGATCGACCGGGACGCGTATGCCGCCTGCACCCTGGTGGGCCTGAACGTGGACGAACCCTCGTGGGCCATCCTCGCCGAAGCGGGGCAGGAGACCGGGGTCCGGATCCTCGAGCCGGGCTGGAACGTGGTGACGCACGCCGAGGTGAACGATCCGGGCGAGCCGCGCACGGCCTGGCTCCGGAGCCGGCTGGAGAGCCTGGCGCCGCGCACCGCGGATGAGGCGCTGCGGGCGATCGCGGCGCTCTTGGTCACGCACGAAGACGTCGAGCGCTCCGTCCCCGGCGTCTGCCTCCATCGCGACCGCTTCCCCACCGTCTCGAGCTCGCTGATCGCGCTCGGGGATCTCGGGAACCGGGGCCCGCAGCGCTACCTCCACGCGCCGGGGCCGCCCTGCTCCACGCCCTACGCCGACCTCTCGTCGCTCCTTACGTGACCCGGGCAGGCGTGCCCCCGGCAGGACTGACGTGAGGCGGGCGGCTTGTCCCCGACGGGACCGCCGTGTCACGATTCGGTCATGCGGAAGCGCATCGGGATGACGGCGGCGGCCGCGGTGGCGGTCGCCGCGGCGGTGGCCATCGCCGCAGCCTGGCGTGAGCGCGCGCCGTCGGGTCCGGTCGAGACCGTCACCCTCAGCATGAAGGACTACACGTTCAACGGCCAGAACCCCACGCTGCGCTTTTCTCCGGGGGAGCGCGTCCGCTTCGTCGTGAGCAACGACGAGGACACGCGCGTGCTGCACAACTTCCGGATCGTGGGCCTGGACGTGCCCTGCGGTCCGCCCCTCCTGCCGGGCGAGCGCCGCGTGGTCACCGTCACCATGCCACGCTCGCCCGGCGAATTCGTCTACACCTGCTGCACCCACCCCGGGATGGGCGGCAAGCTGGTGATCGCGGAGCGCTGACCGGCTTTCGCTGGCGTGGCCGGCCTCAGCCCGGCGCTGACCGGCCTCAGCCGTTGTTCTTGTCCGAGACCTCTTTCTTCTCGGAAGCCTTCTCCACCGGCCCGCCGCTCTTCGTGGCGGCCTCCTCCATGATCGGCTTGGGATCGCCCGCGGCGTCGCTCGTCATGACGAGGCTGTACTTGCCCGGTTCGTCGAACTTGAGGGTCATGATCTCGGTGATCGGCTTCCCGTCCACCACCGTCGACGAAGAGAGGAAGAGCGTCTTGTCGTCCGTGAAGGAGCCGGTGAACACCGACGCTGCCGAGGACATCTCGTCGGTCCAGACGCACTGGTACTGATTCCGGTCCGGGTCGTAGCCCCAGAGGCTCC
>DASSLZ010000335.1:0-2436 GCA_035689165.1 Candidatus Eiseniibacteriota bacterium
CCGCGCCCCCGGGTGCGCAGGAGCTTCTTCAGCGTCCCGTCGCCGACCGAAGCGTTGCCGTGGATCTCGACCTTGCTGACGGTGCGCTCGACTTCGATGTCGCCGTTCTGGGCGAGGGCCGGCGCGGATGCCAGAGCGGCGGCGAGGGCGGCCGCGAGCGCGGCGATGAGGAGGGCCGAAGCCCTTCCCGAGCCCTCGTCGCGCTTCAAGGGAGCGCGGTCAGGGCGTCGCGCGGCCCACGCTGTCTCCCGCCGCCGGGACCGTGAGTCGCTTGGAGATGTCGGCCTCCGCGCGCCGCCTTTGGGAGACGCGGTTCAGGTCATTGTAGAAGGAGAAGACCACGAGCCCGACGAGCACGATCAATCCGATGCGCTGGAAGAAGAGCTGGGTCTTCAAGGAGAGGGGGCGCTTCCGCACGCCCTCGATCAGGGCGAAGAAGACGTGCCCGCCGTCCAGGATCGGGATCGGCAGCAGGTTCATCGCCATGAGGGCGAGGCTGATGAAGGCGGCGAAGAGGACGAGCTGGTCGAAGCCCCCGCTCGCCTGCTGGTTCGCCACCTGCGCGATGGCGATCGGCCCCGCGATGGTGTTGTGCAGCTTGACCGGATTCGAGACGAAGCTCCAGAGCCCCGTGTAGATGAGCCCCACCGTCTCCACCGTCTTCAGCACGGCGTATTTGGCCGCGGTGACCGGCGGCACGGTGCGCCGGACCGAGATCTGCTCCACCGGACCGATGCCGATCTTCCCCTCCGGCGTCGTGTGCACGGTCGCCCGGAACACCTGCTTCTCGCGGCCGATCGTGAGCGCGATGTCCTGGTCGGGACGCTTCGTCACCTTCTCCTGGAGGTCGTTCCAGTTCGCGACCGGTTTCCCGTCCACGGCCAGGATGCGGTCCCCTTCGCGGATGCCGGCGGCGTAGGCCGGATTCCCGATGAGCACCTGCCCGATCACCGTCTTCATGTCCCACTGGACGCCGCTCGGGATGTCTGAGACCTGCTCGCGCGGCACGTTCAACGCGACCACCTGGCCGCCCCGTTGCACCTGGAACGCCATGGGGCCGGAGCTCTTCTTCGACATCCCGTTCTCGATGGCGTCGCGGAGTTGCCCCATCGTGCGGGCCGGGACGCCGCCCCAGGTCAGAAAGGCGTCGCCGCTCCGGAGCCCGACCCTGGCCGCCGTCGAGTTCGCCTCCACGCGTCCGACCCGGGCGGGGTAGTCCGACTCCGTGTAGCCGATGGTGTAGAGGCCGAAGAAGAGGAGCATCGCGAAGATCAGGTTCGCGAGCGGGCCCGCGACCGTGATCAGCGCGCGCGCCCACCACGGCTTTTCGAGGAACTCGCCGGCGTCCCCCTCCCGCTCCTCCTCGGGATTGTCTCCCGCCATCCGGACGAAGCCGCCGAGCGGAAGCAGCGAGATCCGGTAATCGGTCTCTCCGGCCCGGAACCCGAAGAGACGCGGCCCCATGCCGATGGAGAACGAGAGGACGCGCACGCCGAGCCACTTGGCCACCAGGAAGTGGCCCAGCTCGTGGACGAAGACGAGAACGCCCAGGACGAGGGCTCCGTACAGCAGGGTCGGCAGGAAGGCGGCCATCATGATCCTCGGTCGGACGCGAATGGGAACGGGCTCGGCAACACGGTAACAGGTTGGGAATTTTGAATCAAGGCGGCCCGGACACCTCCGGGCGGCCCGTCGTACGCCCCCTCGAACCAGGGAGCCGGTCCAGGAGTTCCTCGTAAAGCGCTCTCGTGAGGACGGCCGTCCGATCGGCCGAGAACGCACGGGCCCGTTCCCTTCCACGGGCCCCCATCGCGGCGCGCAGCGCGGGGTCGGTTGCAAGCCGCGCCATGGCCGCGGCGAGGGCGCCGGGGTCTTGGGGCGGCACGAGCAGTCCGGTCGCTTCGGGTTCCACGATCTCGGGGACGCCCCCCACGGCGGTCGCGACGACCGGCAGCCCGGCGGCCATGGCGTCGAGCACGGACGTGCCCAGTCCCTCGAGGTAGGACGACAGAACGAAGAGGTCGGCCGCGCGCAGGAGCGGCACGATGTCCTCCCGGAAGCCCAGGAAGCGCACGCGATCGCCCAGCCCGAGCGATCGGTGCTCCGCGAGGAGCGCCTCCTTGAGCGCGCCCTCTCCCGCGATCCAGACGCGGAGCCCTGGAGCCGCGCCGGCCGCGGCCGCCGCCGCCTGGAGCAGCGTGGTCTGCGACTTGTGCGGTGCCAACGCCGCGACCTGAATCGCGAGCACTTCGTCCGGAGTAAGGCCGAGCGAGGCGCGCGCGGCGGCGCGATCGAAAGGCTGCTCGAACGGCTCGAGATCGATCCCGCTTGGAATGACGCGGATGACCTCGCCGGGGACGCCGCTCGTCTCGAGGGCCCGCCGGACTCCCTCGGAGATGGCGGCGATCGCCTCGATCGGAAGTCCGTAGAGAAGCC
>DASSLZ010000336.1:0-12172 GCA_035689165.1 Candidatus Eiseniibacteriota bacterium
CGCTTTCGTGCTCTTCCATTCCGGCATCGTGGCCGAGCAGACCGTGGCCAAGATGGAGGCTCAGGGCAAGGATCCGCGTGCCATCGAGCAGGTGCAGAGCTTCTTCGAGGGCACCGGGGGTCTGATCGTCACCGTCCTCACCGCGCCCGCCGCCACGGCGGTCGGCTTGCTGTCGGGGGCGGCGATCCTCTTCTTCATGGCCAATCTGATGATGGGCGCGCGGCTCCGCTTCGCGCACTATCTCTCGGCCGTGGCGTTCGCCGGCATCGTGCAGCTCGTGGATCAGCTGGTGCGCGTCGGCCTGATCCTGGCGAATCGTTCCTTCGACGTGCGCCTGGGCCTGGGGATGCTCTTCGGGGACTCTACGGGATTCGGCGTGCGCGCCCTCGACACGCTCACCGATCCGCTCTTCCTGTGGGGGAATGCCATCGGCGCCCTGGCCGTCGGGACGTACTCGAAGCGCGGCTTCGGATTCGGCGTCCTGGCGACCCTTCCCGGCGTGATCCTCGCCGTGATCCTCTCGGCGAACCGGTGATCGCCCATCCCCATGAAACGGAAGGAGACCTCCGGACGTACTGAAGGAGTCCGGGGACCCGCCATCATCCGCGCCACCGTCTCGAGGGGGATAGGAATGCCGTCGTCATCCGTTTCGGCTCGTGCCCGCGGGGGGTTCCGACCCGCGTTCCTGTTGCTCGCGCTCATCCTCACAGCACCGCTCGCGGCGCCCGCCCGCGCCCAGACCCCCGCCGACACCACGGGGTTCAATCATTTCGGCGTCGACTCGCTCCCGCCGCCGGTCGCGGTCGGCGAGCGCTGGAGCCTGGCCCGCTGCATCGAGACGGCCCTCCGCCAGAACGGCGACGTCCGCGTGGCGCAAGCGCGCACGCGGCAGGCGAGCGGCTCGGCGCTCTCGGCCTGGAGCGGCATTCTGCCGTCCCTCGACGTCAGTGGCTCGCGGAGCCGCTTCTGGCCGGACAAGAAGAACAACACGCAGCTCGTTCCCGTCCAGCAGGGGGATTCGACGGTTCTCGTCGAGGTGTCGCTGAATCGCAGGGACCAGACGACACTGGACGCGACCGCACAGACGAATCTGATCAGCGTGCCGAGCTGGATGGAGAAGCGGCGCCGCGACCGTCTGCACGAGGGGGCGCGCTGGAGTGAGGCCGAGACCCGGAACACGGTAGCCTTCCGTGTGAAGCAGCAGTACTTCAACCTTCTCAAAGCCGAACGGCTGGCGGCCGTGTCCCGCGAGTCGGAGCTATTGGCACGGGACGAAGAGCGCCGGTCGGAAGCGTTGTTCGAGGTGGGGACCGTGGCGCGGGGCGACGTTCTCAAAGCTCGGGCGCGCCGCGCGCAGACCCAGCTCGACCGTATTCGAGCGTACAATCAGGTGCAGATCCAGACCGCGCGCCTGAGGCAGGTGATCGGGTTGCCGCCCGACGCATCGATCGCCGTCGAGCCGATCCTCGAGGAGGGGGTGGCCGTGCCCGATTCCGCGTCCGCCGTCCGGACCGCCCTCGAGCGGCGTCCACGGCTGGAGGGCGCGCACGCGACCGAGCGTGCCGCCCGGGCGGGCGTGACCGGCGCCTGGGGCGTTCGTCTGCCGCAGCTCACGGCCTCCTACTTCGTGTCGCACGCGAAGACCACGAACGACTTCCAGGTCGGCGGATTCCCCAGCCAGGAGGAGATCTCCGGAACCGACCGCTCGGGCGAGCTTCGCCTGTCGATGCCGATCTTCGACGGGCTTGCGATCGAGGGGAACATCCGGCAGGCCAAGGGGGTTCTCGCCGAAGCGGAGGCGAATCGCCGCCAGCTCGAGCTGGACGTCGCTGTCGAAGTGCAGTCGGCGTGGCTCGCGCTGCGCGAGGCGGTGGAGCGGATCGACGTGGCGCGGGAAGGGCTGGCGTCGGCCGAGGAGGACTACAACTTCTCCAAGAGCCGTTACGAGCTGGGGGCGGGAACGTTCCTCGACCTCCTGAACGCCGAGGTGAGCCTGGCGCAGGCGCGGCAGAGCCTGGTCGAGGCGCAGGCCGACGCCCGCACGGCCGAAGCCGACCTCGAGCGCGCGATCGGCGAGCGGCGGTACTAGGCCGCGCGGCGCGCGGCGGCCCGCGGCGTAGACCCCCGATACCCGGAGGCGCATGAAGGCGAAGACCCGAACCATCCTGCTCGTGTCCGGCGGGGCCGTGCTGCTCGCCGCGATCGTCGTCGCGAACCTGGCGCGCGGCGGCGGCGCCAAGACCGCCGTGCAGGCCGCCGACGTGAAGCGCGGGAAGATCGCCTCCACCGTCCGCGCCCCCGGACGGATCCAGCCGGTGACGCAGGTCAAGCTCTCCGCGAACGTTCCGGGCGAGGTCGTGCGCCTCGCCGTCAAGGAAGGGGACGTGGTGCGCAAGGGGCAGTTCCTGCTCCAGCTGGACGATACGCAGGTGCGGGCGCGGATGCGCGAATCGGAGGCCGCCCTCGAGGCCTCGCGGTCCAATCTCCGGCTGGCCGAGGCCTCGCTCGCGCAGTCCGACGCCTCGCTGCAGCGCAAGGAAGCCCTCTTCGTGCGCAAGCTGGTCTCTCCGGAGGAAGTGGAAGCCGCGCGCACCCAGCGCAACGCCGACAAGGCGCGGGTGGACGCCAATCGCGAGGACATCTCCCGCGCGATGGCCACGCTGGCCGGCGCGCGCGACAACCTGCGCAAGACCTCCTTCTACGCGCCGATTCCGGGCACGGTCACCCAGCTCGCGATCGAGCGCGGCGAGATCGTGGTCACGGGCACGATGAACAACCCGGGCACCGTGATCCTCACGATCGCCGACATGAGCGCGATGAAGGTCGAGGCCGACGTGGATGAGACCGACGTGAGCTCCGTGGCGCTGGGGCAGCCGGTCACCGTCAAGGTGGACGCCTTCCCCGACCTGACGCTCCACGGCAGCGTGGTCGAGATCGCGAACTCGCCCAAGATCTCCGAGTCCGGCACGCAGGAGCAGCAGACGAACTTCGAGGTCGACGTGTCGATCCAGAACCCCCCCGCGTCCCTGCGGCCGGGGATGACCGCCGACGTCGAGATCCGCACGGCCGAGAAGGACGGCGTCCTCACCGTGCCGATCCAGTCGGTGGTGGTGCGCACGCCCGAGGAGCTGAAGCCTGCCGTGAAGGGGCGCCGCGCGAAGGCGAAGAATGCCGCCGCGGCGGCCGCGCCGGCCGATTCGGCGGGGAAGCCCGGCGAGGAGATCAAGGGCGTGTTCGTCATCGTGAACGGCGCCGCCCAGTTCCGGAAGGTGACGCCGGGCATCACCAGCGACACCGACATGGAGGTCGCCGGCGACGTGAAGCCCGGCGAGAAGGTGATCACCGGCCCGTTCCGCGTGCTTCGGAATCTCAAGCCCGAGGCCCGGGTGAAGATCGAAGAGCCGAAGCGTCCCCAGGAGAAGAAGTGACCGGCCCCGAGCCCTCGCGCGCCGACGGCGCGCCCCTCATCCGGATCCGAGACCTGCGCAAGATCTACGTGATGGGCGCGGACGAGGTGCACGCGCTGGACGGCGTCTCCCTGGACATCGCGAAGGGCGAGTACGTCGCGGTGATGGGCCCTTCGGGATCGGGGAAGTCCACCCTCATGAACGTGATCGGCTGCCTCGACACCCCGACCAGCGGCTCCTACCAGCTCCGCGGCACCGAGATCCGCGAGCGGGAGGATGACGAGCTCGCGCGGATCCGGAACCAGGAGATCGGATTCATCTTCCAGACCTTCAACCTGCTCCCGCGCGCCGACGCCCTGCACAACGTGGAGCTGCCGCTCATCTATTCGGGCACCCCGGCCAAGGAGCGGCGCGATCGGGCGCGCGATCTCCTGGCCCAGGTCGGACTGGCCGATCGCATGCACCATCGCCCCAACGAGCTCTCGGGCGGGCAGCGGCAGCGGGTCGCGATCGCCCGCGCCCTCGTGAACCGCCCCTCGATCGTGCTCGCCGACGAGCCGACCGGAAATCTCGACTCGAAGACGGGGGTCGAGATCATGGCGCTGCTGGCCGAGATCAACGGCCGCGGGAACACGGTCATCCTCGTCACTCACGAAGAGGACATCGCCGCCCACGCGCGGCGCGTCATCCGGCTCCGCGACGGCCTGATCGAGAGCGACCGCGCGCAGGCGCCCCGTCCGGCCGTACCGCACGCCGTCCCGGCCGCTCCCGCCGCGCCGTCGTGACCGGGCCCGCGCGCAGCCGCCGCGAGTTCTGGGCCGCGCAGGGCGAGAATCTCAAGATCGCGCTGGACGCGATCCGCGCCAACAAGCTCCGGTCGGTCCTCACCGTTCTCGGCAACGTCGTGGCGGTCATGTCGGTCATCATGGTGGTCGCGGTGATCGACGGCGTGAACACGTACGTGGGCGAGAAGATCCTCGAGCAGGGCCTCCAGGTCGTCTACATCGACAAGTTCGGCCTGATCACCAACGACGACGCGTTTCGGGAAGCGGAGAAGCGGCGGGACCTGACGCTTCGCGAAGCCCGGGCCCTGGAGACGCGGATGCGTCTCGCGTCCCGCGTCGTCGCTCAGGTGGAGTCCACCAAGCGGGTCCGCGCCGGACGGAACGAGCTCGCGAACGTGACCGTCCGCGGCACGACGGCCGGGTACGAGGAGGTGGGAAACTTCGAGGTGGTGGAGGGCCGGCACCTGGATCCCTCCGACGTGGAGCGGCGGCGCCCCGTCGCCGTCGTGGGGTCCGAGGTCGCGAACGCCCTCTATCCGCGCGTGGACCCGATCGGACAGCGGCTCAAGGTCGCGGGGCAGGAGCTCCTGGTGATCGGGGTGCTGAAACCGAAGGGAAACGTGCTGGGCCAGAGCCAGGACAACATCGTCCTGACGACGCTGGGGCAATACGACAAGATGTTCGGTGCCCATCGATCCCTCACGATCACGGTCAAAGCCCAACCGGGAGTCCCCCTGGAGCGTGTCGAGGACGAGGCGCGCGTCGTCCTCCGCTCCGAACGGCACGTCCCGCTCGGCAAGCCGGACGATTTCGGCATCTCGACGGCGGAGACCTTCCGCGCGCTCTACCAGTCGCTGACGAGCGGAATCTTCGCCGGGACGATCGCGCTCGTGGCGATCTCCCTCGTGGTGGGCGGCATCGTGATCATGAACATCATGCTGGTCGCGGTCACGGAGCGTACCCGGGAGATCGGGCTCCGCAAGGCGCTGGGGGCGCGCCGGTCGGATCTGACCGGCCAGTTCCTGAGCGAGGCGGTCGTGCTCTCCACGTTCGGGGGCGTCCTGGGCGTGGCGGCGGGAATTTCCTTTGCCCTCTTCATCCGCGCGGTGACCCCGCTCCCGGCCTCCATCCAGCCCTGGTCGGTCCTGATCAGCCTGGGCGTCGCCTCGTCCGTGGGGCTCTTCTTCGGCGTCTACCCGGCGACCCGCGCGGCCCAGCTCGACCCGATCGCGGCGCTCCGGCAGGAATAGGCGATGGCGATCGACGTTCGCGAAGGGGTGACGATCGCGTTCCGCGCGATCCGCTCGAACAAGCTCCGCTCCTTCCTGACCGTGCTCGGCGTGATCATCGGGATCACCACGATCATGGCGATGGTCTCGATCATCGAGGGGCTGAACCGGAGCATGAAGGCGCAGCTCGCCTCCATTGGCACCGACGTGCTCTACATCCGGACGTTCGCGCCGGGGGCCTTCTTTGGAGGGTTCCCGGACAGCCTGCGCCACCGGCCCTGGTTCAAGCCGGAGGACGCCCAGGCGATCCGGAACCAGGCCGACGCGGTGCTGGCGGTGTCTCCCCTCAACTTCACGCAGGGCGTGAAGCTGCGCTACGGCGAGACCGAGACCCGGGCGAACGCCGTCGTGGGCTCGAGCCCCGACTATCTGGTGACCAACGGCTACGCGGTCGTGAACGGACGCTACTTCACCGACGCCGAGGTGGAGCATCGCTCGCCGGTGTGCGTCCTGGGGCTGGACCAGGTGGAAGCTCTCTTCCCGCACGGCACGTCGGTGGGGAAGAGCATCTACATCGGCGGACGCCCCTTCACCGTGATCGGCGAGCTGGAACGGCGTGGCAAGTTCGTGGGCATGAGCCTCGACGACATCGTAATCACCCCCTACACCTCGCTGGAGAAGAACTTCGGCCCCGACCTGCCGATGGTGCTGAACGCCAAGCCCAAGGCACCGGAGCTGATCGACACGGCCAAGGATCAGATCACCGAGGTGCTCCGCCGCCAGCGGCGGCTGCGCTACAACCAGTCGGACAACTTCGCGGTCTTCACCGACCAGTCGCTGGTGGATCTCTACAAGCAGATCACCGGCGCGTTCTATCTGGTCATGGTCGTGATCTCCTCGATCGGGCTCCTGGTGGGGGGGATCGGGGTCATGAACATCATGCTGGTCTCGGTCACGGAGCGGACCCGGGAGATCGGGATCCGGAAAGCGATCGGCGCGCGCCAGAAGGACGTGCTCTGGCAGTTCCTGGTGGAGGCGATGACCCTGACCGGAACGGGGGGGATCATCGGGGTGACGCTGGGGCTCCTCGTGGGCTGGCTGATCGACGTCCTGACCCCGCTCTCCTTCGCGGTGCCGCCGTGGGGGATCCTCCTCGCCTTCTTCTCCTCGACTTCGATCGGGCTCTTCTTCGGCATGTACCCGGCCGTCAAGGCGGCCCGGCTCGACCCCGTGGAGGCGCTGCGCTACGAGTAGGGTAGAATCTCCCCCATGGACCTCATCAAGATTCGCGGCGCCCGGGAGCACAATCTCAAATCCCTCGACCTCGACATCCCCCGGAACCGGCTGGTGGTGATCACCGGCGTCTCCGGCTCGGGAAAGTCCTCGCTCGCCTTCGACACCCTCTACGCCGAGGGGCAGCGGCGCTACGTCGAGTCGCTCTCGGCCTACGCGCGGCAGTTCCTGGGGCAGATGGAGAAGCCCGACGTGGACCAGATCGAGGGGCTCTCGCCGGCCATCTCGATCGAGCAGCGCACGGCGGGAACGAACCCGCGCTCCACGGTGGCCACGGTCACGGAGATCTACGACTACCTGCGCCTCCTCTACGCGCGGATCGGCGTGCAGCACTGCGTGGAATGCGGTCGGCCCATCCGCCGCCAGACGGTGCAGGAGATGGTGGACCATCTTCTCGCCGCCTACCGCGGCCGGAGGCTCCAGATCCTGGCGCCGGTCGTGCGCGGGCGGAAGGGGGAGTACCGGAAAGAGATCGCGCAGTGGCGGCGGCTGGGCTACGTGCGGGCGCGCGTGGACGGCGGGTGGGTGGAGCTCGAGGAGGAGATCGCCCTCGACAAGAAGCGGAAGCACACGATCGAGATCGTCGTGGACCGCCTGCCGGCCGACACGGAGCGGCGGAGCCGCCTCCACGAGGCGCTGGAGACCGCGACCCGTCTGGCGGAAGGGCTCGCGCTCGCCCTGGTGGACGGCGACGAGGAGGAGACGCTCTCCTCCAGCGCGGCCTGCCCGGCGTGCGGCATCTCCTACGAGCCGCTCCAGCCCCGGAGCTTCTCCTTCAACAGTCCCTACGGCGCGTGCAAGACGTGCGACGGACTGGGCACCACGATGGAGATCGATCCTGACCTGGTCGTGCCCGACCGGGCCAAGTCGCTGCGCGAGGGGGCGATCCCCATGTGGGGCGACGCCGAGGGGACCTGGACCAAGGGGACGCTCAAGGCCGTGGCCAAGCGGCTGAAGATCTCGCTGGATACGCCCTTCGGAAAGCTGCCCGCCTCGGCGAAGAACGCGCTGTTGAGCGGGCTGGGGGACGAGAAGCTGGAGTACGCCTTCCGCCTGAAGGACGGGCGGACGCTGTCGCACACGGGGAAGTTCAGGGGAATTCTGAACGAGCTGCAGCGCCGCTATCGCGAGACCACGTCGGACGCGGTGCGGGAGCAGATCGGCGCCCTCATGACCAAGAAGCCCTGCCCCGCCTGCGGCGGCGCGCGGCTGAAGCCGGAGTCGCTGGCCGTGAAGGTGGACGGGCTCTCGATCGCGGAATGGACGGGCCGGCCGGTCACGCGCGCGCTCGAGGCGATGCGCGGGATGACGCTCTCGCCGCGCGACGCCGGCATCGCGGCCCCGGTGCTCAAGGAGCTGCGCCAGCGGCTGGAGTTCCTGGACGACGTCGGGGTCGGCTACCTCACGCTGGACCGCGCGGCGGGAACGCTCTCGGGGGGCGAGGCGCAGCGGATCCGCCTCGCGACCCAGATCGGGTCGCGCCTGACCGGGGTCCTCTACATCCTGGACGAGCCGAGCATCGGGCTTCATCCCGTGGACAACAAAAAGTTACTCGAGACGCTGCTCGCCCTGCGCGACCTCGGGAATTCCGTTCTCGTCGTGGAGCACGATCGTGAAACCATGGACGCCGCCGACCATATCGTGGACCTCGGCCCGGGCGCCGGGCGACGGGGCGGCTATCTTGTGGCTGAGGGTACGGTGGAGGAAGTCCGAGCCGTGCCGGGGTCCCTTACGGGACAGTATCTCTCCGGCGCGCGCGAGATCCCGATCCCCGCGGAGCGGCGCGCCGGAAGCGGCGCCGCGCTCGAGGTTGTCGGGGCGCGGCAGAACAACCTGCGCGGGATCCGCGCCCGCTTCCCGCTCGGCACCCTGGTCTGCGTGACCGGCGTCTCCGGATCGGGGAAGAGCACGCTCGTGAACGACATCCTCTACAAGGCGCTCGCGCGCCGCTTCTACCAGGCCAAGGAGCCGCCGGGCGCGCACGAGAAGATCCTGGGGCTGGAGCACGTGGACAAGGTCGTGGCGATCGACCAGTCGCCCATCGGCCGGACGCCGCGCTCGAACCCCGCGACCTACACCGGCCTGTTCACGTTCATCCGCGACCTCTTCGCCGCCACCCCCGAAGCGAAGGTGCGCGGCTACGGGCCGGGGCGCTTCTCGTTCAACGTGAAGGGGGGCCGCTGCGAGGCGTGCGGCGGCGACGGGCTCTGCACGATCGAGATGCACTTCCTGCCGGACGTCTACGTCACCTGCGAGGTCTGCCGCGGCAAGCGCTACAACCGGGAGACGCTGGAGGTCACGTACAAGGGACGCTCGATCGCCGACGTGCTCGAGATGACGGTGGAGGACGCGCTGGAGCTGCTCGGCGCGGTGCCGCCGATCCGCCGGAAGCTCGAGACGCTCGCCGGGGTGGGGCTGGGCTACATCCACCTGGGGCAGGCGGCGACGACCCTCTCGGGGGGCGAGGCGCAGCGGGTGAAGCTCGCCTCGGAGCTCTCGCGGGTGGAGACGGGACGGACGCTCTACCTCCTCGACGAGCCGACCACGGGGCTTCACTTCGAGGACGTGCGGCAGCTCCTCGACGTTTTGGACCGCCTCGTCGACCGGGGGAACACCGTGATCGTGATCGAGCACAACGGCGACGTGATGGCCCGCGCCGACTGGATCCTGGACCTGGGTCCGGGCGGGGGCGAGGCGGGGGGCAGGGTCGTGGCCGAGGGGACGCCGGAGGCGGTCGCGGCCAACCCGGAATCGAAGACGGGAGAAGCCCTTCGCGAGTTCTTCCGGAGCCAGGGGAGGGCCGTGGAGGCGCCGTCGGGACGGGTCCGGCGACGCCGGGAGGCGGTCGTTTGAAATCCCGCCGGGATGTGCTAAGGTAGCTCGTCCGCGCGCGCAACGACCATAAATAGACGAGGATGCTCGATACCGCCGCCGCGCTCCGGCGCACTCCATTTCATCCGCGACACGTTGCCCTGGGAGCCAAGATGGTCCCGTTCGCAGGGTATGAGATGCCCATTCAGTACGAGGGCATCGTCGCCGAGCACCGCACGGTTCGTTCCACCGTCGGGGTCTTCGACGTCTCCCACATGGGTGAGATCCGGCTGACGGGCCCCGGCGCCGTCGCCTACGCCGACCGCCTGGTCACCAACGAGACCCGCTCCCTTCCCCTCGGCAAGGTCGCCTACTCGCCCATGTGCCGCGAGGACGGTGGCATCGTGGACGATCTCCTGGTCTACGCCCTCGGCAAGGAACGGCTCCTGGTCGTCAACGCCGCCAATTTCGACAAGGATCTCGCCTGGGTGCAGGCGCACGGGCCGGCGGACGTGTCCGTCGTGGATGAGAACGCCGTCACCGCCCAGCTCGCCGTGCAGGGTCCGCGAGCCGAGGCGGTGATCGCCAAACTCTACGGCGACCGCGCCGTCGCGCTCGCCTTCTACGAGGCGTACGAGACGGGCGAGGGAGAGGACCGGACCCTGGTCTCGCGCACCGGCTACACCGGCGAGGACGGCTTCGAGATCTACGTGCGCCCCTCGCGCGCGCTCGACCTCTGGGACCGCGTGTTCGAGGCGGGCGCTCCGGAGGGGATCCGTGCCATCGGGCTGGGCGCGCGTGACACGCTGCGGCTGGAGATGGGGTATTGCCTGTACGGAAACGATATCGATGAGACCACGAATCCGATCGAGGCCGGGCTGGCGTGGACGGTCCGTCTCGACAAGGAGGATTTCATCGGCCGGGGCGCGATCGCGTGCGTGAAGGAGGAGGGCCCGAAGCGAAAGCTCCTCGGGCTGCTCGCCGAGGGCGACCGCATCCCGCGCCACGGCTTCGCGGTGGAGCAGGACGGACGTCCCGCGGGAACGGTGACCAGCGGCTCGATGGGGATCTCCCTCGGCGTCCCGGTCGCGATGGCGTACCTGGATGCCGCCGCCGCAAAGGCGGGGACGCGGGTTCAGGTCCAGGTCCGCGGCCAGGCGGTGCCGGCCGTCGTCACCAGCCGTCCCATGTACACGAAGGGAACCGTCCGCTCGCCCAAACCCAGGAGATCGGCATGAAGGTGCCCGGAGAGCTTCGGTACACCAAGGAGCACGAGTGGGTGCGCGTGAAGGGGAACGAGGCCGAGGTCGGGATCACCGACTACGCCCAGGGTGAGCTCGGGGACGTGATCTTCGTCGAGCTGCCCCAGACCGGTTCGAAGCTCGCGCACATGAAGCCGTTCGGCACGATCGACGCCGTGAAGACGGTGAGCGATCTCTTCGCCCCCGTCTCCGGCGAGGTGGCCGCGGTGAATGAATCGCTCCAGACCAATCCCGCGCTCGTGAACCAGTCGCCCTACGAGAACGGCTGGATGGTCCGGATCCGGATGGAGAATCCGGGCGAGGTCGACAAGCTCCTTTCCGCCGACGAATACGAGAAGCTCCTCGGAGCGCACGCGTGAGCTTCGTCGGCCGCAGCGACGACGAGCGCCGGGCCATGCTGGAGCGGATCGGCGCCTCGAAGATCGAAGAGCTGTGGGGCGCCATCCCCGAGCCCTTCCGCGTCACGGGGCCGCTCGCCCTCCCGGCGCCGATGGCCGAATACGAGATCGCGCGCCGCATGGAGCAGCTCGCCGGCGAGAACGCCGACGCGACCCGCTACGCCTGCTTCCTGGGCGCCGGCATCTACGACCACTTCGTTCCCTCCGCCCTTCGCGCGATCACGGGGCGGAGCGAGTTCGCGACCGCCTACACCCCCTACCAGCCCGAGGTCGCGCAGGGGACGCTCCAGGTCATCTTCGAATACCAGTCGATGATCCGCGAGCTGACCGGCATGGAGGTGGCGAACGCCTCGATGTACGACGGGGCGACCGCCGCCGCCGAAGCGGCCCATCTCGCCGCCGGCGCCACGGGGCGCCGCCGCGTGCTCGTGTCGGCCGGGCTCCATCCCCACGCGCGCCGCGTGCTCGCGACGTACGCGTCGGCGGGGAACTTCGATCTCGAGGTGCTCCCGCTCGAAGGCGGCCGCACGCCGGCCGCCGCGGTGGCGCGGAGCGCCGGCTCCGGTCCGGGTCTGGCCGCCCTCCTCTGGGCGCAGCCCAACTTCGAGGGGGTCGTCGAGGACGGACGCGCCCTGACCGAAGCCGCGCACGCGGCGGGCGCCTACTCGGTCGCCTCCGCCGATCCCGTGGCCCTCGCGGTGCTCTCGCCCCCGGGCGAGGATGGGGCCGACGTGGTCGTTGGCGAGGGGCAGCCGCTGGGCGTCTCGATGTCCTACGGCGGCCCGCTGGTCGGCTTCTTCGCCATCCGGAAGAAGGACGTGCGCCGGCTTCCGGGGCGGCTGGCCGGGCTGACCGTGGATCTCGACGGCAAGAAGGGCTACGTGCTCACGCTCCAGACCCGCGAGCAGCACATCCGGCGCGAGCGGGCGACCTCGAACATCTGCACGAACCAGGGGCTGATGGCCCTCGCGAACACGATCCACCTGG
>DASSLZ010000337.1:0-11099 GCA_035689165.1 Candidatus Eiseniibacteriota bacterium
TGGCGGCGGATCGAGTGGAACTCGCCGTCGGTGCTGACCAGCCTCGGTCGATCGACCAGGGGGAGCGCGGAGAGAAAGCGCAGCACCAGCTCGTGGGTGTTCTGCCCCAGAGCGACCTCGTCGGCCGCGCCGCCCAAGAGCCGGGCGAAGCCTCGGCGCACGCGGTCGGCCTTGCCCGCCGCGCGCCCCCACTTCTCGTCCGCCAGCTCCGCCGCGTCGTTCCACGCCTCGAGCTGTCCCTCGAGCGCGACGTCGGGCCAGGCCTGGTGCGAGTGTCCGGTCAGCAGTAGCCGCTCGGCGACGCGGAAGCGGGTGTAGTGCCGGGCCAGCAACGGCGGTTCGAAAGCGCTCACGCTCGTCTGGCCCTCGCTTGGCGTCGGCTTCGCCGACGCGTCATAGCTCCGACCGGATCGCCCACAGGTCCGGGAAGAACGGCTTGTCCAGGGTCGTCCGCAAGTAGGCCGCCCCCTCCGAGCCGCCGGTCCCCTGCTTCGTGCCGATCGTGCGCTCCACCATCTTCACGTGGCGGTAGCGCCATTCCTGAAAGCCCTCGTCCAGATCCACGAGCCGCTCGCACAAGGACGCGGTCATCGCGTCCTTCCGGTAGACCTCGATCAGCACGCGGTGCAGCTCCGGCGCGGGGGCGACCGCCCGGGTCACGTCGCGCCCCAACAGCTCCAGCGGCACGTCGTAGCCCGCCGACGCCAGGAATCGGAGGAAGGCGTCCCACACCGTCGGCTCCGACGCGCGCCGCGCCAGCCGCTCGCGCGCGGCGCTCCCCTCGGGGTAGCGCGCGAGCGCGGCGTCGCTCCTCGCGCCGAGCAGGAATTCCAGCTCCCGGAACTGCCACGACTGGAATCCGCTCCCCGACTCCAGCCGCGCGCGGAAGGAGAGGAACTCCAGCGGCGTCATCGTTTCGAGCACGTCGATCTGGGCCACAACCACCTTCAGGATCGTGAGCACCCGCTTCAACGTGTGCTGCGCCCGGGGCAGATCATTCGCGGCGAGGCATTTCTTGAGGTAGTCCAGCTCGTGGAGCAGCTCCTTGAACCAGAGCTCGTAGACCTGGTGGATGACGATGAAGAGCGTCTCGTCGTGCTCGGGCCCCTCGGAGAGCGGGGACTGCAGCGCGAGAAGCTCGTCCAGCTTGAGATAGCTGCCGTAGGTGACTCCCATCGCGCCTCCGATCAGGAAAAGCGGGGACGGAACTGGTTCAGCGATTCGTAGGGATCCGGCCAGGAAAGCCGGTAGCCCAGCTCGTAGGCGGCATGGCGCGTCCAGTAGGGGTCCCACAGGTGCGCCCGCGCCAGCAGGCAGAGGTCGGCGCGCCCCGCGGCCAGGATCGTGTTCACGTCGGCGTAGGAGGAGATGTTCCCCACCGCCATCGTCGCGATCGTGGCCTCGTGCCGGATCCGATCGGCGAAGGGGGTCTGGAAGAGCCGTCCGTAGACCGGCCGCTGGTCGGGCACGGTCTGCCCCGCCGAGACGTCTACGATATCGCACCCATGTCCGCGGAGCATCCGCGCCACGGCGACGGCGTCCTCGGGACCCATCCCTCCGGGCTTCCAGTCCACCGCGGAGATGCGGACCGACATCGGCTTCTCCTCTGGCCAGACCGCGCGCACCGCGTCAAAGATCTCGAGCGGGTAGCGCATGCGGTTCTCCAGAGATCCCCCGTACTCGTCCTCGCGGAGGTTCGTGAGCGGCGAGATGAAGCTCGCGAGCAGGTAGCCGTGCGCCATGTGGATCTCGAGAAGATCGAATCCGGCCGTCACCGCGTGGTGCGCCGCCTGGGTGAATTGCCCGATCACCGTGTCCATGTCGGCGCGGGTCATCGCGCGCGGCGTCTGGCTGTGCGGAAAATAGGGGATCGGCGAGGGAGCGAGGATCGGCCAGCCGCCCTTATCGAGCGGCTCCGCGTCCCCTTCCCACGAGAGCTTGGTCGAGCCCTTCCTTCCCGCGTGGCCCAGCTGCATCGCGATCTTCGCCGGCGTTCGCCCGTGCACGAAGTCCACGATCCGCTTCCAGGCCGCCGCATGCTTCTCGGAATAGAGGCCCGTGCACCCAGGGGAGATCCGCCCCTCGGGGCTCACGTCGGTCATCTCCACGAAGACGAGCCCGGCGCCGCCGACCGCGCGCGATCCGATGTGCACCAGGTGCCAGTCCTCGGGCATGCCGTCGACCGCCGAGTACTGGCACATCGGCGAGACGACGACGCGGTTCGGCAGCACCAGGTCGCGCAGGCGGAAGGGGGTGAACATCGGCGGCGGCGCGGGCGTGCGCGGGACGGGAGCGCCCGACTGCTCCTCCGCCTTCTCCGCGAACCACGAGTCCACGCGCGCGGTGAACGCCGGATCCCGAAGCTTCAAGTTCTCGTGCGTCACGCGCAGGCTCCGGGTGATCAGCGTGAACGCGAACTGCAGCGGTTCCAGGTCCATGTAGCGCTCGGTGTCCTCGAACCACTGGAGCGAGGCCTGGGCCGCGCGCTGCAGGCTCTCCACCGGCGGACGGCGCGCGGCCTCGTAGGCCGCGAGCGCGTCGGGGATGGAGGGCTCGTTCCGGAGCGCGTCGACCAGCGCCACGGCGTCCTCCATCGCGAGCTTGGTTCCGGAGCCCACCGAGAAGTGGGCGGTGTGCGCCGCGTCTCCCGCGAGCACGACGTTGCCGTGCGACCAGCGCCCGTTCCGGATGGTCGGAAAGCTCCGCCAGATCGAGCGGTTCCCGAGAAGGCGGTGCCCCTCCAGCTCCTCGGCGAAGAGCGCCTCGCAGAACGCGATCGTGCGCGCCTCGTCACCCTCGGCGAGGCCGGACCGGCGCCACGTCGCCTCCGTGGCTTCGACGATGAACGTGGAGCGGTCGGGCTCGTACTGGTAGGCGTGCACGCGCCAGAGCCCGCTCGCGTCGCTCTTGAAATAGAAGGTGAACGCCGGAAAGGGCTTCGTGGTGCCAAGCCAGACGAACCGGTTGGGGCGGACGTCCACGACGGGGCGGAAGTGCTCGCGATAGCGCTCGCGCACGGCGGAGTTCACGCCGTCCGCGGCCAGGATCAGATCGGCGCCTTCCAGCGATGCGGGGTCCGCCACCTCGCGGTCGAAGCAGAGGCGCACGCCCGCCTCGCGGCATCGCCCGGCCAGGATGCCGAGCAGCCCCGCCCGGGAGAGCCCCGAGAAGCGATGCCCCTTCGAGACGAGGGTGTGCCCCTTGTAGTGAACTTCGATGTCGTCCCAGCGGTGGCAGCGCGCGGACATCGCGGCCGCTACGTCCGCGTCGGCAACGGCGAGCGCCTCCTCGGTCGCGTCGGAGAAGACCACGCCGAATCCGAAGGTGTCGTCGGGGCGGTTCCGCTCGTAGACGGCGATCTCGTGGTTGGGATCGGCGCGCTTCAAGAGCAGCGCGAAGAAGAGCCCGGCGGGGCCGCCGCCGATGACGGCGGCCTTCATCGCCCGGCCTGCAGCACCTGACCGGCGATCACGAGGTGCTGGATCTCCGTCGTCCCTTCGTAGATGCGGAGCGCCCTGACGGCGCGGTACAGGCGGTCCACCGGATGGTCCGCCATCACGCCCCTGGCGCCCAGGACCTGCACGGCGTCGTCCACGATCCGCTGCGCGGCCTCGGTGGCGAACGACTTCGCCATCGCCGCCTCCATCGTGACGCGCTCGGCGCCGTGGTCGGCTTCCCACGCGGCGCGGTAGACCAGGAGCCGCGCGGCATCAAGCTCCGTCGCCATGCGCGCGATCTTCTCCTGGACCAGCTGGAACTCGGCGAGCGGCTTTCCGAACTGCGTCCGGGCGCGCGCGTGCGCCGCGGCTTCCTGCATCGCCCTCGCGGCCATGCCGCAGGCGGCCGCGCCGACCGTGGCGCGCATCCGGTCCAGCGTCTTCAGACCCAGGGCGAAGCCGCGTCCCTCCTCGCCGAGGAGGTTCGCCGCGGGAATCCGGCACCCCTCGAACATCAGCTCGCCCAAAGGATGCGGCGCCGAGAGCACCTGGGCTCCCGCGAAGCGGAGTCCCGGCGCGCCGGCCGGCACGAGGAACGCGGAGATCCCCTTGCCGCGCGCGTCCGGATCGGTCGAGGCGAAGACCACGTAGAAGTCGGCGATGCCGGCGTTCGAGATGTACGACTTGGCGCCGTCGAGGACGTAGTCGCCGCCGTCTTTGCGCGCGCGCGTTCGGAGGGAGGCCACGTCCGATCCCGCCTCCGTCTCGGTCATCGCGAACGAGCTCATGGCGCGTCCGGCGATCGCCTCCTCGGCGAGGCGGGCGCCCGCGGCGGAGCCGGTGATCAGGAGCGGCAGCGTGCCCAGCCCCTGCAGCGCGAAGACCGCGTCGGCGAGCGGGCTGGCCGCGGCCAGCGCCTCACGCGCGAGGCAGCAGGCGCGCCAGTCGCCGCGGCGGATCGGCTCCAGCATCCTTCCCGCCCCCAGCGCCGCCAGGATCGCGCGCGCCTCGGTGCGCGCCGCCGCGTCGGTCGCGGCGGGGGTCCGCAGGGCGATCTCGCGCGCGGCGAACGCCGCGGCTTCGGCCGCGAACGTTTCGTGCGAGGGATCGAGAAGGGCGCGGATGGGTCGCGGGTCGGGAATCAACGGAACCGCGGCTCCCGCTTCTCGCGGAACGCCTCATAGGCTTCGCGGAAGTTGGGGTGCTCCATCAGCGCGGCCTGGGCGTCCGACTCGTAGTTCAGCGCGGACACCAGGTCCTGGCTGAACTCGTAGTCGAGCGCCTCCTTGGTCACGGCGAGCGCTGCCGAGGGTCCCCGCGCGAGCCGCTCGGCGTAGGCCGTCGCCTCCGCCAGGACGCGGTCCGGCGCCGTCACGCGATGGTAGAGCCCGATCTCGTAGGCGCGCTTGGCGTCGATGAAATCGCCGGTCATCAGGAGCTCGGTCGCGCGCCCCAGCCCCACGATGCGCGGCAGGAGCCACGAGGCGCCCATGTCGGCTCCGGAGAGGCCGACCCGGACGAAGAGGAAGGCGATCTTGGCGGTTTCCGAAGCGATCCGGAGGTCGCACGCCGTGGCGATCACCGCGCCGGCCCCGGCCGTCGTGCCGTTCAGCGCGGCGATCACCGGCTTCCGGCATCCACGGATGTTCCGAATCAGGTCGCAGGTCATGCGCGTGAACTCGCGGAGCCCGCCGAAGTCGCGCTCGAACAGCGCGCCGATGATCTCCTCCACGTCGCCGCCGGAGCAGAAACCGCGCCCCGCGCCGGTCAGGACGATCGCCCGCACACCCTCCTCCTGATCGAGCGCGGCGAAGAGGTCGCGCAGCTCCGCGTAGACCTCGAACGTGAGCGCGTTCAGGCGCTCCGGCCGGTTCAGCGTGATCGTGGCTACGTTCGTCGCCTCGTCCACGGCGTAGAGAAGGGACTTCGGCTGGAGCGGGGTAAGGTCGGCCGGTCTCGGCTCCTGGCTCACGCGCCACCTCCGGAGGGTCCGGCGATCACCGCCGTCGCTTCCATCTCCACCATCGCTCCTCGGTCCATCAGCCCCTTCACCTCCAAGAGCGCCACGGCCGGGTAGAAGCGGCCGAGCCGCGCGCGCCACGCTTCGCCGAGGGCCCGCCGTGCCGCGCGATAGGCGGCGAGGTCGGTCACGTAGATCGTGAGACGGGCGAGATCCTGGGGACGTCCGCCGGCCTCGGCGATCACGGAGAGCACCTTGTCCAGGGCCCGCACGAACTGCGCGGCGAAGTCGGGGACGTCGCCGGAGGCCTCGTCTTCCCATCCGGCCTGTCCCGCGACGAACAAAAGCCTTCCTCCCGCGGGGGCGAGGAGGCCGTTGCTCCAGCCCTTCGGCTCGCCCAGCGAGCGGGGGTTCACGATCTCGAACGTCACGCCGCGTGCACCCGCGCGCCCAGCACGAGCGCCTGTCCCGTGGGGTGCTGCGGATCGACGATCAGCTTCAGGACGGCCCGCGCCACTTCTTCGGGGGTGAGCAGTCGCTCCTGGCCGGTCGTTCCGAGGATGGCGGCCAGCGCCTCGGGATGCGAGAGCCCGCCGCGCGACATCGCGCCCTCGACCGCCTTGTGGGTGATCGACGTGTCCACGTATCCCGGACAGACGGCGTTCACGGTGACGCCCTTCCCCTCCAGCTCGGCCGCCAGGGAGCGCACCAGTCCCACGACCGCGTGTTTCGAGGCCGCGTAGGGTGCGATGTACTTCCCTCCCGTGAGTCCGGCGACCGAAGCGACGGCCACGACGCGGCCGAAGCCGTGCGCCGCCATGGTCGGAACGAAGGCACTCGCGCAGAGGAACGTGCTCCGGGCATTGGCGTTCATCATCGCGTCCCAATCGGAGATCGTGACCTCGCGGAAGGGAGCGGCCATGGCGGCCCCCGCGCTCATCACGAGCACCTCCGGATTACCGAGCTCGATCCTCACACGGGTCGACAGCTCGCGCACCTCTTCCTCGTTCGTGACGTCACAGGAGTAACCGGACGCGGTTCCACCCTCGCTCCGGATCTCGCTCGCGACCGCATCGCACTCGGCGCGGGACCGCGCGGCCACCCCGACCGCGGCTCCGGACTTCGCGAGGAGCCGGGCGATGGCGGCGCCGATGCCCCGCCCGCCGCCGGTCACGAGCGCGACGCGACCATCGAGCGGCCGGTCAGCCATGGTGCCGCTCCAGCACCGCCTCGGCCAGGATGGCTCCGAGCGCCTCGATGGTGCGCATCCCCTCTTCGGCGGTGGCGTCGGCGGGCCAGCCGAAGTAGGCCCGCGGTCCTCCGGCGTCCTCGAACGTGCGCGCGCCGGCACGAATCGCGCGCGACAACGAGGAAGGATTGGGCGCGAGGGCCCGGCGCGTCTCCTCGCGCACGAGGTCCGGACGGACCGCGAGCACGACCGAGCCCTCGTAGCGGCCCGCGTGGCAGGCGCCCGTCTGGAATTCCTCCCCCAGGCGGAGCGCCCAGGGCTTGCGCGTCAGATCGGGGCAGATCACGGGAAGAAGCTCCTCTTCGTCGGCCGCGGCGCGCGCCGCGGACAGCGTCTCGAGATGGGCGGGGTCGAGGTGGGCGTTCGCCACCCCGAGCGCCGCGAAGCCCTGGCGGGTGAGCTCCCGCGCCAGGTCGAGCAGGACCGCTTTCACGCTCGCGGCGCCGACCGAGATCGTCCCCGGAAACCCGGCGCCGAACGGGGCCGCGGCATAGGGAAGCGGCGGGAGCACCACCGCGATCCGTCCCTCCGCCTCCAGGCGCGCCGCGGCGGCGACGGCCATCGCCTCGGCCAGGATGACGTCGGTGGCGAGCGGAAGGTGGGGCCCGTGCGCCTCGATGGCGCCGACCGGAAGCAGGGCGACGGCCCGGTGGCGGTCGAGATCCCGCACCTCTTCCCAGGTCAGGTCGGCCCACTTGCGCGGCGCCACAGGTTCCCTCCGAGTCGGGTCTTGCCGCCCGCAGGCCGGGCGTCCATCATGGGACCAGCCACGAAACTTACCATGACCTACGAGCCGCCGGAACGCCTGAACCTCGCCGATCACCTCCTCGACGCCCGCGTCCGCGAAGGGCGCGGCGGCCGGACGGCGCTCGTCACCGACCAGGGCTCGCTCACCTACGCCGACGTCCAAGCGCTCGCGAACCGCTTCGGCCACCTGATCCGGGAGGCCGGCGCGGAGCCGGAGCAGCGGGTGCTGATCGCCCTCCCCGACGGCCCCGAGTTCGTGGCGGCGCTCTTCGGGACGCTCAAGATCGGGGCGGTCGCGGTCATGGTGAACCCGGGGCTCTCCCTGGAGGAGATCCGCCACCTTCTGGCCTATACGCGGGCGCGGGTCGCCGTCGCGCACCGGGACACGGCGGCCGCGTTCGAGCGGGCCGCGGGCGAGGCTCCCCTCGTGAAGCGGCTCCTGACCGCGGGCGGCGACCCCTTCGCCCGGGCGCTGGCCGCCGCCCCCGCCGCGCTCGAGGCCTTCCCGAGCCACCGCGACGACCCGGCGATCTGGCTCTTCTCCGGCGGGACGACGGGGCGGCCCAAGGCGGTCGTCCAGACGCACCGCTCCTTCGCCTACACCACGGCGTGCTACGGACCCGAGGTGATCGGCTACACCGAGAACGACGTGACGCTCTCCGTGCCGAAGCTCTACTTCGGCTACGCCACGGGGGCCAACCTCTTCTTTCCGTTCGCCGCGGGCGGAGCGTCCGCCCTCTTCCCCGAGCCGGCGACCGCGGAGACGGTGTTCGCGAAGATCCGGAAGTTCCGCCCCACCGTGCTCGTGAACGTCCCGACCATGGTGCACAAGATGGTGACCCACCCCGGCGCTTCGGCCGAGGATCTCGCCTCGCTTCGCGTGGCCATCTCCGCGGGCGAGGCGCTTCCCGCCGAGCTCTACGAGCGCTGGAAGAAGACGACGGGCGTGGAGCTGTTGGACGGGCTGGGCACCGCCGAGATGTGGCACATCTTCATCTCGAACCGGATCGGCGCGGTGCGCCCGGGGACGCTCGGCACGGTGGTCCCCGGTTTCGAGATCCAGGTGTGCGACGAGGAGGGGCGCGAGCTCCCGCCGCGCGAGACGGGATGGCTCCGGGTGCGCGGCGGCGCACGAGCGATCGGCTACTGGCAGCATCAAGAAAAGACCGAGCAGGCGTTTCGCGGCGAGTGGTACGTGACCGGGGACCTGGTGCAGCGGGACACCGACGGCACGGTCACCTACTGCGGGCGCGGCGACGAGTTGCTCAAGGTCTCCGGAAAGTGGCTCGCCCCGGCCGAAGTGGAGGGGTGCCTGCTCGATCATCCGGCGGTGGCCGAGGCCGCCGTGGTGGGCGCGGCCGACGGGAGCGGCCTGGTGAAGCCGATCGCCTACGTCGTGGCGCGCGAGCGTCGCGAGGGCCTGGCCGACGAGCTGCGCGCCCACGTGCGCGAGCGGCTCGCGCCCTACAAGCATCCGCGCGAGGTGGTCTTCCTGGACGCGCTCCCCCGAACGCATCTCGGCAAGGTGGACCGGGGCCGCCTCCGGGCGGGGTAGCGGACGTGACTCCGGCCCGAGGCGGGCCGCGTGGCGGCCGCGGGGCGCTCCTCGTCGGCACGTCGGGATGGGCGTATCGCCACTGGCCCCGCTTCTATCCTCCCGATCTACGGCCGCCCCGATACCTGGCGCACTACGCCACCCGCTTCCCGACCGTGGAGGTGAACACCTCCTTCTACCACCTGCCGCTCCGCACCACCTACGCGAAGTGGGCCGCGGAGACCGGTCCCGATTTTCGCTTCGCGCTCAAGCTGAGCCGGTACGTCACGCACATCAAGCGGCTCTCGGGCGTGAAGGCCGAGACGCGCCTCTTCCTCGAACGAGCCGAACCGCTGGGGAAGAAGCTGGGCCCCATCCTGGTCCAGCTTCCGCCGCAGCTCCGGGCGGATCCCATCCGGCTGGAGCGCTTCCTCGCGATGGTCCGCTCGCTCGAGCAGGAGCGCGGTGAGCGCGTTCGGCTGGCGTTCGAGTTCCGGCACGAGACCTGGTTCGCCTCCAAGGAAGCGCTCGACGCGCTCGCGCGGCATGGCGCGGCGCTGGTGTTCGGGCAGTCGGGCCGCTATCCCTATCCCTCCGCGGAGCCGCTCACGGCGTCGTGGGTCTATCTGCGGTTCCACGGCCCGCGCGAGTTCTGCTCCTCGCAATACGGGCGGGAGGGGCTTGCGCCGTGGGGGGAGAAGATCGCGCGCTGGCGCGCCGAGGGGCGCGACGTCTACGCCTACTTCAACAACGACGTGCACGGGTACGCGGTGGAAGACGCGGCGCGGTTGGTTCGGATGGCGACAGCGGACCAGGCGTGAGAAGCGCGAGGACCCGGAAATGAAACGCGCGCCCGCGACGTTCCGCGGGCGCGCCTGGAATCCAATCTCCCGCGGTTACGAGCGGGCGCTCCTCGAGGAAGAGCGCGCCCGCGACGACGAGCTCCGCGAGGTGGAGCGGCGGGAGGAAGAGCGCGTCGAGCGCCCCGACGTGGAGCGCCGCGACCTGGTGCTCGAACGCTTCTTGGGCGACGGCACCTTGGCGCCCTTCGCGCGCGCCTCGGACAATCCGATCGCGATCGCCTGCTTCCGGCTGGTCACCTTCCCTCCATGCCCCGACTTCCCACTCTTCAGGGTGCCCTTCTTGCGGCGGCGCATCGCGCTCTCGACGGACTTGGAAGCGGACTCGCCGTAGCGGCGGCCGCTCGATTTTCTCTTACGTGTCGGCATCGGTCTTCTCCTGTTCGATGGGCGCGAACCGCGTTCGCGCTTCCAGGCCCACGACCCCTCGTGCCTCGTTCTGCAGTGCACATCCCATGCCGACGCGTGCCTCGCCAGCTCGCGCGAAGCGCCTTGACCCCCTCCGATGATGCGGGTACGGTCGCGGGAACTGGATCGTTTCCGCGCGCCAACCCATGGAGCCGACATGCCCCGCCGCGCCGCGTCAGCCCGCAGGAGCCCGTCCGCGCCGCGGCGCTCGCCCTCGCGCCAGAAACAGGCCCCGCGCGCGAACCGCTCGGTACGCTCCGCAACGTCCGCCGCCTCGAGGCTCCTGGACGGCTGCTTCAACGTCGCCGACCTGGAGGTCATCGCGAAGCGGAAGCTGCCCCGCCCGACCTACGACTACTACGCCGGAGGCGCCGAGGACGAGCGGACCCTGGCGCGCAACCGGGCGGGGTTCGAGCGCTACGCCCTGCTCCACCGCGTGCTCGTGGACGTCGAACGGGTGGACACCAGCACCACCGTGCTCGGCGCCGCAGTCACGAACCCGGTGCTCGTCGCGCCGACCGCCTACCAGCGCCTCGCCGACGACCAGGGGGAAACCGCCACGGCCCGCGCGGCCGGCCAGGCGGGATCGCTCATGACGGTGAGCACGCTCGCCACCCGGTCGCTGGAGGAGGTGGCGGCGGCGGCCACGGGGCCCCTCTGGTTCCAGCTCTACGTCTATCGCGACCGCGCGGTCACCGAGCGGCTGATCGCCCGCGCCGAGGCGGCGGGCTACCGCGCGCTCGTCGTCACGGTGGACACGCCCCGCCTGGGACGCCGCGAGCGCGACCATCGCAACGGCTTCACGCTCCCCCGCGGCCTGTCGATCGCGAACTTCACGGAGGACGCCGATCGCGCGGGGTTGGAGCGGTACGGTAGCCTCGCCGCCTACGCCTCGGCCCAGCTC
>DASSLZ010000338.1:0-4269 GCA_035689165.1 Candidatus Eiseniibacteriota bacterium
ATGCGCCGAGCGCCAGCGCGAGAATCGCGGGACCGACGAGATGCAGGGAAGGTCGTTGGGGACGCGTCGAGCGGGCCGGCATGACGGTGACCTCCTGGATCGTGTCGGGCCCGTCCACGGACCCGAGAGGGTCAGTGCGCCGCGGGAGCCGGCGCCTGCGAGGGCGCCGCCGTGGCCTTCTGCTGATCGAGGTACTGCTGGAGGACCTCGATGCTGCTCTTCGCGTTCTGGGCCACCGCCGTCGACGAATCGATCGCAGCGACCTGCCGCCAGTAGTTGAGCGCTTCCTTGTAGATCTGCGCGTCGGCGAACGCGACCCCCAGGTTGTAGATCGCTTCCTGGTTCTTCGGGTCGAAATCGAGAGCTTTGCGATAGAGCGCCGTGGCTTCGGGAATCTTCCCCATGCCGTAGTAGCTGTTGCCGAGATTGTTGAGCGCCCCGACGTTGGTCGAGTCGATGTCGAGCGCCTTCTTGTACGAGGCTACCGCGTCAGCGGTCTGTCCCAGCTCGGCCTGAACCCGGCCCAGCTTGTTCCAGGCCTCGGGGAGCGGCGGCGGGAGCGTGGTCGCGATCTTGAACTCGGCGACGGCATCGTCGTTCCGCCCCTGGCTGACGTACCAGAGCCCGAGTTGCAGGTGGGCGCCGGGGTCTTTGGGGCTCAGGGCGATTGCTTTCCGGATCTCCCGCTCGGCGTCCTTGGGGCGGTTCATGTCCATGTAGACCGCCCCCAGGCTGTAGCGAGCCGTGGAGTTCTGGGGGTCGAGCGCCGCCATCTTCTGGAAGGCCTCGAGCGCCTGGGGGTAGCGGCGGGACCGCCGATAGGCCCCTCCCAGCGCGAGATAGGCGTTGGTGTCCTTGGGGCTCTTCTGGACCAGGGCCTCGGCCTCCGCAACCGTCATGGGGGGCGGAGCCTTGCGCACGACCGGCTTCATGTCGGCCTGGCTCTTGGGCGGCGCGGCCGAATGGGCCGGGGCCGGGGGAAGCAGGAGCCCGAAGAGGGCGAAAAGGGCTGCGATACGCCCGTTCAGGCGGGCGGACGAGTGGCGTTGGAAGTTCATGGACTCTTTGTCTCGCATTGGGTTAGGAGCAACGGACACGGTACCTTGAAGATACCCCGAAGTCAACGGGGTTCTCCCCTATGACGGGCCGGGCGGGCGCTCGATTGCATCGGCGTCGCGCGACCGGTACGCTGCCCCCGATTGGTCCCATGCGTTCCCGAAGTTCCTGAATCCCGCGGCTGGTATTGCCGCTTCGGCCGCGGAATGCCGCGGTTGGAGCAGGAGGCGTCGATGACTCCCAAGAGCCTTCAGTCGATCCTGGTCTTCAACTCCAGCGAGGAGACCCTCGAGATCCTGAAGGCGGCGCTCGAAGGAACGTATGCGGTTTCGACGGGCCATGTCGCGGACTTGAAGCGGGGTCAGGTGGATTTACTGAAGCTGGTCGAGGAGCACCGTCCCGACGCCATCCTCTTCGACATCGCCATTCCCTACGAGGAGAACTGGCGCTTCCTCCGGCTGCTCCAATCCTCCGAAGCCTTGAAGTCAGTCAAATGGGTGATCACGACGACGCACAAGAAGCTCCTCGAAGAGCTCGTGGGGGAGTGCGGCGAGGTGTACGAGGTGGTCGGGAAGCCCTATGACCTCGCCCAGATCATGAACGCCCTGAAAGACGCGCTGGGATCGGACTGACGAGCACCGAGCTTCGCTCTCAACGGTCGGACGCAAGCGGGATCGTCACATGGAAGGTGGCGCCGCGACCCGCCCCCTCACTCTCCGCCGCGACGCTGCCGCCGTGCATTTCCACCACGCGCTGGACGTTCGTCAAGCCCGCCCCCAGCCGAACGAAGTCGCTGACCGATTCGTTCGACCTTCGAAACCAGCCATAGAGATGGGATGAGGCGGGGTCGTCCTGACCCCCGTCGTCGGTGACGGCGATACGCACCCCGGACCCGACCTGATGCACGCGAATGACGACCTCGCTGCCGATCGACGCGAACCGGATCGCGTTCGTCACGAGCCGTTCGAGGGCCCTGGCGAGGAGCGATGGATCCGCCACAATCTCGTCGTCTGGGGTGTCCCGCTTCACCGCCAGCCGTACCCCTTTCGAGGTCGCCGCGGGAGCGCTCCATTTCACGGCGCGCTCCACGATCGACGCGGCGGACGTCCTTCGCGGGTTGAGCGCGCCGGCCTCGCCCGCCAGCTCAGCCATCTGAACCAGGTCTTCGATCACCTGGGATTGCCAGTGCACGTTTCGCTCGATCGCCGCGAGCGCCGACTGAATCGCCGGAGGTTCGTGCGGTGTCGCGCGGAGAATCTGGGTCCAGCCGAGGATGGCCTGCAGCGGGGTGCGAAGCTCGTGCGACAGGATGTACCGGTATTCCTGCGCGAGGGAAAGCGAGGTCATGCCGCCGGAGGAGGCCCCGTCGGCGATACGACGCTCCAACCGGACCACCGTGTGACGTCCCTCCGAGCCCGGCGGACCGTACGTGACCGCGAGTCCGGGACTCCGGACAAGGATCGCGTCGAGGGAGCGCCCTAGAACCTCGGAGGGCTCGCGTCCGAGAAGACGCCTGGCCGAGGGATTGGCCTGAAGGACGAGCCGGGCCTGATCGATCAGGAGGAACGCGTCGGGAGACGCGTCGAAGAAGACGCGCCACCAACGGAAAAGCTCTTGCTCGTCCGAGCTGCCGTTCATGGGAGCCTCGTTCCTGTGGTGATCGTGGCGGACGAAGCAAGCTTCGAGCCACCGGCAACCCGGGGCCTATTCTTCGCCAAGTCCATTACATCCTGGGCGGTTAAGCGCGGCAAGAACGTCACGGCGTCTCCTAGCCCATGGTACCGGCGGTAGGAATTTCAGCGGACATCGCCTAGATGTCCGCGCCGATCCGCCTGGTCGAGGCCCGTGCTCGGCCGGCTACCTCGTCAGAATGGCGTCGGGAGCCTGTATTGGAGCGCCTCGGCGACATGCTCTCCCCGGACCTCCTCCGAGCCGGCCAGATCCGCGATCGTGCGCGCGAGCCGGCGCGTGCGGAGCACGCCGCGCGCGGTGATGCGAAAGGTGTCGGCAGCCTTCAGGAGGAGCTGGCGCGAATCGGGCATGAGCGGCGCCACGCGGGCAACCTCCCGCGCCGTGAGCGCAGCGTTTCGTCTCGCGCGCGGGGCGCGCGCGGCCGCCACGGCGCGAGCGCGGAGGACCCGCAAGCGAACCGCCTCCGAAGCCTCCGCCGCGACGCTCGCGAAGAGGTCCTCCATCGGCACCGCGGGAACCTCGAGCACGAGATCGATGCGGTCCAGGATCGGCCCCGACACTTTCGACCAGTAGCGCATGACGAGATCGGACGAGCAGCGGCACGCGCGGCGAAGGTCGCCGCGGAAGCCGCAGGGACAGGGGTTCATCGCGGCGACCAGCGCGAAGGCGGCGGGAAAGGTCACCGACGATCCCGCGCGCGCGATCGTGATCCTCCCCTCCTCGATCGGTTGCCGCAGCGCCTCGATCGCGTTCCGCCGGAACTCGGGCAGCTCGTCGAGGAAAAGGACGCCGTGATGCGCGAGGGAGGCCTCGCCGGGAAAAGGGCCGCGTCCGCCGCCGACGAGCCCGGCGTCGGAGATCGTGTGATGGGGCGCGCGGAAGGGCGGATGGCGGAGGATTCCCGCGCCCGGCGCGAGCCGGCCCGCCACCGAGTGGATCGTCGAGACCTCGATCGCCTCGTCGTCCCGTAGCGGCGGGAGGATGCCGGGGAGCCGCCGCGCGAGCATCGTCTTTCCGCCTCCCGGCGGGCCGACGAAGAGAAGGTTGTGCCCGCCGGCCGCCGCGACCTCCAGCGCGCGCCGCGCATGGAGCTGCCCGCGCACCTCGGCCAGGTCGGGCAGGTCCTCGGATGCCTGCGTCTCGAGACCGGGCTCGGGCCCGGCGGGAGCCCCAGCCGCGCGCGGCGGCCCTTCATCGCCGCGCAGATCGCCCAGAGACTCGATCGCCGCCGTGGCCACGACGGGGTACGCGCGTGCCTCCGGCGCGTTCTCCGCCGGAATCCAGACCGGCGATCGCCCCTCGCGCCGCGCCGCCGCGAGCACCGCGAGAACGCCGCGCACTCCCCGCACGCCGCCGTCGAGCGCGAGCTCTCCTACGAACAGCCCCTCGTCGACGGGCGCCCCTCCCGGGATCTGCCCCGAGGCGCGGAGCAGCGCCACGGCGATCGGAAGATCGAACCGCGCGCCCTCCTTTCGCACGTGCGCCGGCGCCAGATTGATGGTGATCTTCCGCGCCGGGAAC
>DASSLZ010000339.1:0-2128 GCA_035689165.1 Candidatus Eiseniibacteriota bacterium
GTCCGCCGCAGCGATCCGGACTACGACGCGCTCGGCCTCATGAATACGATTCTCGGTGGCGGCTTCACCAGCCGGATCAACCAGAACCTGCGCGAGAAGAACGGCTACACGTACGGAACGTACTCGGCGGTCTCCGAGAACGCGGGACCCGGCCGGCTCGTCGTCGCCGGCGGAATCCGCACCGACGTGACCGGTCCGGCGATCACCGAGATCTTCAAGGAAGTGCGCGGCATGAAGGAAGGAGCGGTCACCGAGGCCGAGCTGGCTCGCGCGCGCGGCGCCCGGATCCAGGCCCTGCCCGGCCGCTTCGAGACCTCGGGCTACACGGCCGGGCAGATCGGGAACCTGTTCACGTTCGGCCTGCCCGACGACTACTTCCAGACGCTGCCCGCTCGTCTGGGCAAGATCACCGCGGAGGATCTCTCCGCGATGGCGCGGAAATACCTCACACCCGACCAGATGCTGATCGTGGCGGTGGGAGACCGCGCCAAGATCGCGCCGCAGATCCAGCCGCTGGGACTGGGGCCGGTCGCGCTCAGTGACGCCGATGGAAAGGCGCTGGACGCCGAATCGGCCGTGACGAAGTAGCACCCATGAGCCCGAAGGGCGCCGGCGGACGCGCCACGACCGCCGCCCTTTCGTTGCTTGCGTGGCTCACGATCACGTTCGCGGCCGCGCTCGTGGGCTCCCGATTTCGGCCGGGCCCCTGGTACGCGTCGCTCGCCAAGCCGGATTGGACGCCGCCGGGCGCGGTGTTTGCGCCGGTCTGGACGGCGCTCTACCTGGCGATGGGAATCGCCGCGTGGATGGTGTGGCGGCGCGGGGGCGGGGGCCGGTCCCGGGCTCCCGCGCTCGCGCTCTACATGGTTCAGCTCGCGCTCAACGCGCTCTGGTCGTTTCTCTTCTTCGGGCTGCACCGCCCCGGCCTCGCCTTCCTCGACATCGCCCTGCTCTGGGCCGCCATCCTGACGGTGATGGTTCTCTTCTGGAGAATCAGGGCCGCCGCCGGCGCGCTGATCCTTCCCTACCTCCTGTGGGTCTCGTTCGCCGCCTGCCTGAATTTCGCGATCTGGCGCCTGAATCCGTGACGCCGGGGGTCGTCCTGCTCACGGGAGCCTCGGGATACGTGGGGAGCCGGCTGCGCGCCGCCCTCGAGGCGCGCGGGGTGCGGCTCCGCTGCATGGCGCGCGAGCCCCGGCTCCTGGCGCCGCACGTCGCGGCGGCCACCGAGGTCGTGCGGGGCGACGCGCTCGACCCCGCGAGCCTCGGGCCTGCCCTGCAGAACGTGGCCACCGCGTACTACCTGATCCACTCCATGGCTTCAGGGCGCGCGTTCGAGGAGCACGACCGCGCGGCGGCACGAAACTTCGGAGCCGCCGCCCGCGCGGCCGGAGTGCGGCGGATCATCTACCTGGGCGGCCTGGGTCATGGGCCCGGCCTCTCGCCCCACCTCGCGAGCCGCCAGGAAACCGGCCGACTGCTCCGGGAGTCGGGCGTTCCGGTGATCGAGCTTCGCGCGTCGGTGATCATCGGCTCGGGGAGCGCCTCCTTCGAGCTGGTCCGCGGGCTCGTCGACCGCCTGCCGGTGATGACGACGCCGCGGTGGGTGAGCACCGAGGCCCAGCCGATCGCGATCGAGGACGTGATCGAATACCTGGTGCTTGCGCTGGACCTCCCCGAAGAGGAGAGCCGGATCTACGAGATCGGGGGCGCGGACCGTTCCTCCTACCGCGACCTGATGCGGGAATATGCCGACCGGCGCGGCCTCAAGCGATGGTTGATCCGCCTTCCCTTCCTGACCCCGCGGCTCTCCTCGCTATGGCTGCGGTTCGTGACGCCCCTCTATGCGAGCGTCGGGCGCGAGCTGATCGAGGGCGTTCGCAATCCGAGCGTGGTGGAGGATCCGTCGGCGCTTCGTGATTTTCCGCTCCAGCCGCGCGGGATGCGCGAGGCGATCACCCGCGCGCTCGCGAACGAAGACGCGGAGATGGCCGCGACGCGCTGGAACGACGTCCGTGCCGTGCCGCCGTCATGGGGCGGCGTCCGGTTCGGGTCGCGCCTCGTGGACTCGCGCTCGCTGCGCGTGGACGCGTCGCCGGCCGCCGCGTTCGCGGCGATCCGGAGCATC
>DASSLZ010000340.1:0-4533 GCA_035689165.1 Candidatus Eiseniibacteriota bacterium
CCTGGACGCGCTGTACGCTTCGCTCGACCAGGTGGAGCGTCCCTCGATCCGCGAGAAGCTTCGGCAGAACGAGGATCGCGCGCGCCTCTCCTACAAGCTGGCCACGATCCGCTCCGACCTGCCCCTCGAGCGCCACTGGCATGAGCTGGAGCGCGCGCCGGTGGAGTACGTGCCGCTGCTCGCGCTGCTCGAGGATCTCGAATTGCGCGTCCTGGCCCGCCGCTATCGCGAGGAGTATGCCTCCCGCGGTGGCGCGCCCCTCGCTCCGGCGCCGGCGAGCGAGGCGCCGCCTCCCGAAGAGATCGCGAAGGTCGCGGGCGTCGCGCCGCCGCCCTCCGACGCGGCCGCGTCCAACGGGACTTCGGAAGCGGCGGCGCCGCCGCAACCGGTGTCGCCGGCTCCGGCCCCCTCGTCGGAAGCGCCGTTGGAAGGGGCGCGGCCCGCTCGCGCCAGGCGCGGCGGGAAGGCCGCGAAGAGCGCCGTCCCGGCCGCGGCCGTGGGGCAGCCGGTGGGAACCATCTTCGACGTCCTCGGCGAGGGGGAATCGCCGATGCGCGACGCTCCCTCGGGCAGAGCGCCGCTCGGCCGCTACCACGTTCTCGAACGCGGCGCCGACCTCGACGCGCTCGCGCGCGAGCTGGCCGACGCGCGGGGGCCGGTCGCGTTCGACACCGAGACGACGGGCTTCGACCCGCTCCGCTCCCACCCCGTCGGCATCGCGCTGGCGACCGCCGAGGGGAGGGCCTTCTACCTTCCCCTGGGGCACGCCTCGGGGCGGAACCTGGATCCCGACCGTGCCCGCGAGGCGATCGCGCCCTTCTTCGCGCGGCGAGACGCGGTCCGCGCGGCGCAGAACGCGAAGTACGACTGGCACGTGCTCGACCGATTCGGCGTTCCGGTTCGCGACGTTGCCTTCGACACGATGGTCGCGGCCTTCCTGATCGACCCCGACCAGCCGAAGTCGCTGGATCACCTGGCCAAGGCGCGGCTCGGCATCGCCAAGATCCCGACCGAAGCGCTCCTCGGCAAGGGGCGCGAGCAGGTGACGATGGCCTCGGTGTCGGTCGACCGGGTCGCCGAATACTGCTGCGAGGACGCGGACGTGACGCTGCGCCTGGTGCCGCTCCTCCAGCGCGAGCTGGACAGCCTGGAGCTCACGCCCCTCTTCCGGGACGTCGAGATGCCGCTCGTGGGCGTGCTCACGCGGATGGAGCGCGCCGGCGTGCGGGTCGACACCGAGGCGCTCGAGGCGCTGGGGCGGGGACTCCAGTCGCAGCTGGACGACCTGGCGCACAACATCGAGGAGACCGCGGGGGTCCCGTTCAACGTGAACTCGCCCCGGCAGGTCGCCGAGGTGCTCTTCGAGCGGCTCGGGCTGCCGAAGGGGAAGCGCACGCGCGAGGGCTACTCGACCGACACCGAGGTGCTGGAGCGGCTGGCGCTCCTGCACCCGCTCCCGAAGCTCCTGCTCGAGTGGCGGCAGTCCTCGAAGCTGAAGAGCTCGTACGTGGACTCCCTGCCGCGCCTGGTCCACCCCGAGACCGGGCGCGTGCACGCCACGTTCCACCAGACGATCGCCTCGACGGGGCGGCTCTCCGTGAGCGACCCCAGTCTTCAGAACATCCCGATCCGCACCGAGGAGGGGCGCGAGATCCGCCGCGCGTTCGTGGCCGAGGGCCCCGGCGGGCTCCTGGCCTCATTCGACTACTCGCAGATCGAGCTCCGGATCCTGGCCCACCTGACCCACGATCCGGCCCTGACCGAGGCCTTTCGCAAGGACGGCGACGTGCACGCCTCGACCGCCTCGCGCCTCTTCGGCGTCGCCCCCGAGCTGGTGACGCCGGCGCAGCGCGCCCAGGCGAAGGTCGTGAACTTCGGCATCATGTACGGCATGGGGCCGGTGCGGCTCGCGCGCGAGCTCTCGCTCTCGCGCGCGCTGGCCCAGGCGTTCATCGACGAATACAAGCGGACCCACGCCGGCGTGGCGACCTTCATGGAGCAGACCCTGGCGCAGGCGCGGGAGCGGGGCTACGTCGAGACGATCTTGAAGCGGCGCCGCCCGCTTCCGAATCTCTGCGATCCGCACGACGCGCTCCGGGCCGAAGCCGAGCGCGCGGCCATCAACGCGCCGATCCAGGGCTCGGCCGCCGACCTGATCAAGGTCGCCATGGTCCGGATCGACGCGCTGCTCGCCGAGAAGGGATTCCGCTCGCGCCTCATCCTCCAGGTCCACGACGAGCTCCTCTTCGAGACCAGCGAGGAGGAGATCGAGGCGTTGACTCCGCTCGTCGTCGAGACGATGGAGCACGCGCTGCCGCTCCGCGTTCCGCTGGTGGTCCATCGCGGCGTGGGGAAGTCGTGGGCCCTGGCCCACGCCTAAGACCTTGACCGCGCACGACGCCGCCCGATAGGGTCGATCCATGCTCCGGATCGGAGTGACCGGGCTCATGGCGTCGGGAAAATCGACCGTGGCGCGGCGCTTCGAGGAGCGGGGCGCCGTCCGCATCGACGGCGACGCCCTTGGCTGGGAGGCGCTCCGGATTCCCGCGGTGCGGGATCGGATCGCCGCGACCTTCGGAGCCGAGACGATCGCGCCGGACGGGGCGGTGGATCGAGCCCGGCTCGGCGCGGTGGTCTTCGCCGACTTTGCCGCGATGGCGAAGCTCGACGCCATCGTTCAGCCGCCGCTTTTGGCGATGGTCCGCCGCTCGCTGGACGAGTCGGTGGCGCCGGTGGTGGTGCTGGACGCGGCGATGCTCGCGAGCTGGGGGCTCGACCGCGAGATGGACGGCGTCGTGGAGGTCAAGGCGCCGGAGCCGCTGCGGATCGCCCGCCTCCGGGCGGCGCGCGGCTACGGCGCCGAAGAGGCCGAGCGGCGCGTGCGGGGACAGGCGCTCCCGCCGCTCCATGCCGTGAAGCGGCATTGGGTCGTCGTCAACGATGCGGATGCCGCGGCGCTTCGGGCGCGCGCGGACCAGGTGTGGGGCGAGATCGTTTCGCTCGCGGCCACGCCGGAACCCTGACCGGGAGGATTTCGACGGATGGACCTGAACGCGACGAAGAAGCGGCTCGACGAAGGGCGGCGCATCCTGACCCACCTCGGGAGCTATCTTTGACGTCGCGCAGCGCGAGGCGCGCGCGGGCGAGCTGGAGGCCCGCATGGCCGAATCGGACTTCTGGGAGAATCCGGAAGCCGCGCAGCGGATCCTGACCGAGCTCAAGTCGCTCAAGCGGATCGTCGAGCCCTACCGCGCGCTGGTCCGCGAGATCGACGAGACGCAGGGCATGGTCGGCCTTCTCGAGGACGAGCCGGACGACTCGATCGCGGCCGAGCTGGAGAAGTCCTCGGAGAAGCTCCTTCCGCGCATCCAGCAGCTGGAGCTGGTCAGCATCCTCTCCGACGAGAGCGACGCTCACGGCGCCATCGTCTCCATCCACCCCGGAGCGGGAGGCACCGAGTCGCAGGACTGGGCGCAGATGCTCTTCCGCATGTACGGGCGGTACGTCGAGCGGATGGGATGGAGCTACCAGGTGCTCGACCTCCAGCCGGGGGAGGAGGCGGGGATCAAGGACGCCACGATCCAGGTGGACGGCGCCTACGCCTACGGCTACCTCAAGGCGGAGCGTGGGGTGCACCGGCTGGTCCGCATCTCCCCGTTCGACGCGCAGAAGCGCCGGCACACGTCCTTCGCCTCGGTCTTCGTCTATCCCCAGGTGGGCGACGGCGGCGACGTCGAGATCAAGGACGGCGACATCCGCATCGACACCTTCCGGGCGGGAGGCGCGGGCGGCCAGCACGTGAACAAGACCGAATCGGCCATCCGCATCACCCACCTGCCTACAGGCCTCGTGGTGCAGTGCCAGAACGAGCGCAGCCAGCACCGGAACCGCGACGCCGCCATGAGCGTGCTCAAGGCGCGGCTCTACGCGCTCCGGCTGGAGGAGGAGAAGGAGAAGCGCGATTCCCTGGGGGGTGGCAAGAAGGACATCTCCTGGGGCAGCCAGATCCGGTCCTACGTCTTCCAGCCCTATACCCAGGTCAAGGACCACCGCACCGACGTGGTGACGAGCGACGTGCAGGGCGTCATGGACGGCGTTCTCGAGCCGTTCGTGGACGCGTACCTTCGCAAAAAGGAGACGGCGTGAGCCCCCTCGTTCCGACGATTTTCCGGGAGTACGACATCCGCGGCATCGCGGACAAGGAGCTGACCGACGACACCGTGCGCGCCGTGGGGCGCGCGTTCGCCGACCGCATGAGCGAGCGCGGCAGGACGCGCATCGCGGTGGGCCGCGACGTGCGCCTCTCCTCGCCGCGGATCGCCGCGGCCCTCACGGCCGGGCTGGTCGAGCGCGGCATGCACGTGATCGACGTGGGGCAGGTGCCCACGCCCGCCCTCTACTTCGCCATTCTCGAACAGAAAGCCGGCGGCGGCGTGATGGTCACGGGGAGCCACAATCCGATCGAGTACAACGGGCTCAAGCTGTCCGAGGGACTGGCCTCGCTCCATGGCGAGGAGATCCAGGCCCTGTGGC
>DASSLZ010000341.1:0-3293 GCA_035689165.1 Candidatus Eiseniibacteriota bacterium
TCCGACGCACCGCAAGTGCGGAAATCGCTCGCGCGCGCGCTCCAGATTCGACGTGCTCGCGTCGCACACGGTGACGCCGTCACACTTCCGATTCGAAAGCAGATTCCGAACGAGATTCGGTCCCCAGTACCCGCAGCCGATCACCCCGACGTGCATCATCCCCTCCCCGCGGCCCCGAGACCCGCCGCAACGATCCCGCCCCTAGTAGCCGCCCCTTCCTCGAATCATCGCGGGCAGCGTCTGAGCGATCAGCCACAGATCCCGGCCGATGCTCCCGTGATGCGCGTAGTGCAGATCCAGAATCACCATCTCGTCGAACGCCACGTGGCTGCGCGCGGTCACCTGCCAGAGCCCGGTGCATCCGGGCATGACGTCCAGGCGCCGGCGCTGCCAGGGCCGGTAGAGATCCCATTCGTACGGAAGGCAGGGGCGCGGGCCCACCAGGCTCATCTCCCCCACGAGCACGTTCCAGAGCTGCGGCAGCTCGTCGAGCGAAAACGCGCGGAGCCCCGCGCCGACTGGGGTGACGCGGGGATCCTGCGTGAGCTTGTAGATCTTGGTTCCGTCGGCGGCGACCGACGCGGGGGCGCCGCTCTGGATGTAGGACGCCAGGTAATCGCGGTGGGCGCTGGGATCGTTGCCGGACACCATCGTGCGGAACTTGAGCATGGTGAACCGGCGGCCGCGGCGTCCGACCCGCTCCTGGCGGAAGAAGATCGGCCCGGGCGAGGAAAACTTCACCGCGATCGCGATCAGCAGGAACAAAGGCGCGAGCAGGACCAGGCAGGCCGCCGAGCCGGCGATGTCGATCACGCGCCGCAGCGGCGCCTCGGGGCCGCGCAAATCGGGACGGCGGAAGCGCATCGCCGGAACGCCCGCCAGGTCGGCGATCGAGGAGCGTCCCGTCACGACGTGGAGCTGATTCGAGACCACGACCACCTCGGCCGCGGCATCGAGGCAGGCGAAAGCGGTGTCGAACACCTCCTCCAGGGCGCGGCCCTGCGGCTCGATCACCACTTCGCTCACGCCCAGGGTCTCCACCAGGTCGCGCGCGCTCTCGGGCGTCGTCGAGGAGAGCTCGTGGAGATGCACCGCGCGCGCGCCGTCGTAGCTCTCGTGATAGTGCTCGACCAGCCGCACCGCGCGGTCGCTGTCGCCCAGCACCAGCACCGGCCCGTGGGCCAGCCGGCGGTAGACCTGTCGCGCCAGCGGCCGCACGACCAGGAGCCGTCCCAGGACCAGGAAGAGCAGCGTCGCCGGCAGCGATAGTCCCACGGCGAGACGGCTCTCGAACGGAACCTCGATCTTCAGCGCGAACGCGACGAGGTGCGTGAGCACCCAGGCGGGGAGGGCGGCGCCGAGCACGCGCAGGAGCTGCCCCGTGATGGAGATCATCGCGCGCGGCGCGTACGCCTCGCGCGCGCTCAGGAACGCGACCCAGAGAAGCGCTGAACATCCGAAGAGCGCCAGGCCGTCGGGCCGCGCGAGCGGCGTCAGCAGGCGTTCGGGCGTGAAGCGGACGAGCGCGGTGAGGAAGAACGCGGAAGCGATCGCGGCGAGGTCGGCAGCGATCGCGACGGCCGTGACGGCGCGATGCGCCGCGGGCGCCGCGGGACGAAGGGGTTCGTCCGAGGGACCCGGTCGCGAAGCGTCGAAATGTGCGCTCTCGGGCGAAGCCGGGGGGAGATCACGGCTCCGCGTGGCGAAACCTTCCTGCTTCAGTGCGGTCCTCCCGGCGGTGCCTCGCCGCCGTGTCGGTGTGCGGACCACATTCGGGGGCCTTCCCTGCCCCGCCACGAAACGCAGTAGACCAGCGTAGAGCTACCGAGTCAACCCTTATTCGCTTGGGGCGCAGCCGTTAAGCCGAACGACTTCACGCCTTGGATGACCTCGTCCATCTGCTGGAAGGTGAGCTCGGCGAACATCGGCAAGGAGAGACACTCGCGCGCCCACGCCTCGGCCTCGGGAAAGTCTCCTTCGTGGTGACCGTGCGCCGCGTAGGCGTCCTGGAGGTGCACCGGGATCGGATAGTGCAGCCCGGTCTGCACCCCGAGCGCCCCGAGATGCTCGCGCAGCGCTTCGCGCTGCTTCGAGCGGATGACGAAGAGGTGGTAGACCGATTCGCACGATTCCGCCTCGAAGGGGATCGCGACCCCCGCCACCGCCAGCTCCTCTTCGTAGACCGCGGCGTGCGCGCGGCGCGCGCGGTTCCAGCGGTCCAGGTGCTGCAGCTTCACCCCCAGCACCGCGCCCTGGATCCCCTCGAGGCGAGCGTTGTACCCCACCTCGGCGTGGTGATAGCGCTCCGTCTGGCCGTGGTCGCGCAGGCGGCGCAGGCGCGTGGCCAGCTCATGGTCGTTGGTCGCGATCGCGCCCCCCTCGCCGTAGGCCCCCAGGTTCTTTCCCGGATAGAAGGAAAAGCAGCCCGCGCGTCCGAACGATCCCACGCGCCGGCCGCGGTAGTGCGCGCCGTGCGCCTGGCAGGCGTCTTCGATCACGATCAGCCCGCGCTCGGAGGCGAAGCGGAGGATCGGCTCCATGTCCGCGGGCTGGCCGTAGAGATGCACCGGCAGGATCGCCTTCGTGCGCGGCGTGACCGCGGCCGCGAGCAGCGAGGCGTCGAGGTTCGCCGTGTCGCGGCGCACGTCCACGAACACCGGCTTGGCGCCCACGTGCGAGACCGCTTCGGCGGTCGCGATGAAGGTATGGGCGGGGACGATCACCTCGTCCCCGGGCCCGATGCCCAGGGCGCGCAGCGCGAGCACGATCGCCTCGGTGCCCGACGACACGCCGACGGCGTGCGGCGCCTCGCAATAGGCCGCGTACTCGGCCTCGAAGGCCTCGAGCTCGCTGCCGAGCGTGAACGCCCCGGCCAGCGCGACGCGCTCGACGACCTCGAGCAGCTCCGCCATGAGCTTCGGGTCGGCCTGGTCGAGCCGGGTGACCGGGATCGGTGCCAGGCCCGTGCCCGGCGACGTCTCGACCATGGTCATGCGGCCACCCCCGAGGCAACGGTCGGGGCACAGCCCCGCTCGACGAGCGCCAGGCGGAGCGCCGCCCGGCCACGATGGTGCAGCCCGTGGATCGAGGGCTCCGTCTTGCCCAGACGCACCGCGATCTCCCCGGGGGAGAGGCCGACGACGTGCCGCAGGACGATCACGTCGCGCTGCTCCTCGGGCAGGTCGGCCAGCGCGCTGCGCAGCTCGCGGGCGCGGTCCTCGTTGCCCTCGGGCAGGCGGTCGTCGGCCCCGAAGACCTCGGCCGCCGGGATCGCGCGGCGCTTGCGCATGTGG
>DASSLZ010000342.1:0-2912 GCA_035689165.1 Candidatus Eiseniibacteriota bacterium
AGCCGCTGCCCCCGGCGACGCCGCTCGATCCAGGAGTCCCGGCCGATCCGTTCGTGCCGCCCGTTCCGGCCGCTCCCTTGCCCGCCTCGAGCGTGCACTCATGGAAGGTCACGCCGGAAGACCCGCGCAGAAACGCCGCGTACGAGCTCGAACCCGGCCCCGTCGCATCGGCGCTCCGGATCGTGATCCCGTCGACGCGCGCGTTGCTCACGCCATCCGCCAGGAGCGCGATCGCGCCGCCGGAGAACACCGTCACGTTGGCTGCCGGATCGCGGTTCTGGAAGGCATCGTCGTAACCGCCGTAGAGCGAGACGCCCGACGCGAGCGCGAACTGGTCCTGGGAGTAAGTGCCCTTGGCGAGATAGACCGTCCCGCCGTGCGCCGGCGCGGCCGCGATTGCCGCCGCGACGGTCCGCAGGGGTGCTTCCTTGGTACCGGCGTTGGCATCGTCACCGTTGGGCCGCACGAAGACGCCGGTGAGAACCGCGTTGACGACAATCTGAACCACGTCCGGCGTGCTCGACGACGTGCCGTCGTTCACGACGAGGCTGAATGTGAGCGTGGTCGCCGAGGAGGGCGCCGTGAAGCTCGGTGTGGCCCCGGAGAAGGTGCCCGACCCGCCGGTCACGTCGATTCCCGCCGTCTGGCTCCACGTGTAGGTCAAGGGGCTGCCATCCGGGTCGACGCTCCCCGTTCCGTCGAGTGTCACGGTCGCTCCGGCATCCACGCTCTGGTCCGGCCCGGCGTTCGCGATCGGGGGCTGCCCGGCCGTGCGGAAGGTCCAGGTGTACTCCTGCGCCATCGCGTTGCCGGCGAGATCGTGGATTCCGGTCGTGATCGTGGCGGTGTAGGTGCGGTCCCCCTGCAACGCGCTCGAGGGAGTGAACAGGATCGTGGAGCCGGACGCCGAGACGGCGCCGCCGACCGCGCTCCCGTTCTGCTCGAGCCGGAAGGTCTGTGACGTGGCGGTTGCCTCGTCGATCGATTCGGAGAAGGAGGCGCGCACGGTGGTGCCGCGATCCACGCCCGTTGCGTTGTTCGCCGGGTCCGTGGAGGTGACGCTCGGCGGCGTGTGGTCCACGGGCGGCGTCACACTGACGTAGATCCGGATCTGATCGGGCAGGCTCGTCTGGATGCCGTCGCTCACGGTGAGATTGAACTCGATGGTCGTGGCCTGTGCCGGCGCCTGGAAGCTCGGGCTCGCGGTAATCAGGTAGCCCACGCCGTTGGTCACGTCGGGGCCCGCCGTCTGGGTCCAGGTGTAGCTCAGCGGCTTCTGGTCCGGATCGAAGGAGCCGGAGCCGTTCAGGACCACCGTGGCGCCCGCTTCGACGGCCTGATCGGGTCCCGCGTTGGCCACCGGCGCCTGGCCTGCCGTCGTGAACGACCACGTGTAGTTCTGGGCCAGGTGGTTCCCGGCGCGATCATAGATCCCGGTCGTGAGGGTCGCCGTGTAGGTCTTCTCCCCCTGGAGCGCGCTCGAGGGGGTGAAGGTCACGGTGGACCCGGTCGCCGACACCGTCCCGGTGACCGGCGCGTCGCCGACCACGACGAAGGTCTGCCCGGTCGCCGTGCTCTCCGCCACCGACTCGGAGAAGACCGCATGGATGGCGGTCCCACGATCCACGCCGTTGGCCTGGTTGGAGGGCTGGGTCTGGGTCACCGTCGGGGGCGTCGTGTCAGTGCCCGGTGGCGGGCTGCCTCCGGGCGGATTCACCACAGGCTCGGTCGCCTGCTTTTCGCTGCAGGAGACGAGAGACAGCGCGAGAAGCGGGACGAGGAACGCGAGGCGCCAGGGATTCGGGGGCATAGGAACCTTCGATCTATCGAAAGCTTCCGGAAGGAAGCGGGCGTCGCCAAGGTGTTACCGGCCCGAGAATTCTGCGCTCCCGGATTCGCCTCCGTCAAGCCATCGGCAAGAAATTTTTCACCGCGAACGGGCTTGGTAGGGCGGGAGGCCGGGGCCTGGCGGCCTCGGAGGAGCCCGTCAGGGGCGTCGGCGCCCGGTAGCGGGCCCGTCCCAAACCCGTTACTCTTCCCCCGTGCCCCCTGTCTCCAAGGTCGTCGTCGTCATGCCCGCGTACAACGCCGAAGCCACCCTCCGGAAGACTTACGAGGAGGTGATGGCCCAGGGGGTCGTGGACCTCGTGATCGTCGTGGACGATCGGAGCCGCGACGCCACGGTGGAGGTGGCCCGCACCCTCCCCGGCGTGCAGGTCGTCGTTCACGAGCGGAACCTGGGCTACGGCGGGAACCAGAAGACCTGCTATCGCGCGGCGCTGGCGGCGGGCGGCGACATCGTCATCATGGTCCACCCCGACTACCAGTACACCCCGAAGCTCATCCCCGCGATGGTCGCGATGATCCGCTCCGGTCTCTACGACTGCGTCGTGGCCTCGCGCATCCTGGGCGGCTACGCGCTCAAGGGGGGGATGCCGCTCTGGCGCTACGTGGCCAACCGCGGCCTCACGCTGATCGGCAATCTCTTCATGGGAGCGAAGCTCTCCGAGTATCACAGCGGCTACCGCGCCTTTTCGCGCCGCGTGCTCGAGTCGCTGCCGCTCGACCGGAACTCCGACGATTTCGTCTTCGACAACCAGATGCTGGCCCAGGTGATCTGGGCGGGGTTCCAGGTGGCCGAGGTCTCCTGTCCCACGCGCTACGCCGCCGATGCCTCGTCGATCAACTTCGCGCGGAGCATCCGCTACGGATTCGGCTGCGTCGGCACCGCGATCGAGTTCGCCCTGGCGCGGTGGGGGGTCGCCCGCTCGACCCACTTTCCGCCGCCCTTGCGCGGGCGCGCGCGGACCCAGGCCGAGACCCTGCGCGCGTGAGCCCCGCCCGGAAGCGGCGACGGGCGGCCACCGGGGGCCCGGCCGCGGGCGTCGATCGCGGGGAGGGACGGGTCGCCC
>DASSLZ010000343.1:0-6620 GCA_035689165.1 Candidatus Eiseniibacteriota bacterium
TCCAGGACCACTTCGGCGTCGATGGTGGGATCGTTCTTCAGCGCCTCGGGGTAGCGCAGGCTGCGCTTGTCGTAGCGGAGCACCGCGACGCCCCGGGAGGCGAGTCCCTCGGCGATGTCGCGGAAGACCTTGTTCGCGCCGATCGTCTCATCGCGATCCTGCGGCCCGGATCCGTGAACGAGGACGGCGGCCGGGAAGGGGCCGCTTCCGGTGGGCAGCGTGAGCGTTCCGGGCAGCCCGAGCGGGCCCGACCCGACGGTCACCTCCAGCGCGCGGAAGCGCGTGGTGTCGGCATAGGCCGGGTGTCCGGCCGCGGGACGGCTCGCGGGGCGGATGAAGAATCCGGCCACCTGTCCCTCGAGGGGATCCACGGCGACCATCGCCTTCAGCTCGCCGCGTTCGAAGCGGAGGGCGGCGAGGCGCACCTCGTAGCCGCGCGCGGGATCGCCCGTCTGCCGCTGCCACGACTGGAACGCGCCCAGCTGCGCGATCTGCTCCTCCCAAAGGGTACGTAGTTTTTCCTCGGGAACGGCAGCCTGCATCTTGGCATCAAAGAGACGGAACGCAGCGTCGTAGTTCCCGCCCCGAAGCGCCCCGAACAGGGAATCGGCGACCTGGTCGCTGGTCATACGCGGTGCTGTCGCCGGGTCGGCCGCCAGCGCTCCCGACGCCGCGACGATCACGAGGGCGATCGCCAGCGACGCGACCACGATCGAACGACGGGGAACGCCCTCTCCGGTGGCTGTCGCGCGCATGGCGGCCATGCTACTCCCGCCGGCCCCAGCGCGCCACCCCAGCAGCGCCCCGTCACCGTTCTCCCGTGCGGTGGAGCGCCCTTCTGGAGTACTATGAGGACTCGCGCTCCGCCCTTCTCTGTCCTGGAGATCCGATTGCTCATCGCCACCATCCTCGTCGCGCTCATCGCCTCGATCATTCACGGCAGTTTCTACGAGTGGGCGTTCCACCGCTATTGGCTCCACCGCCCCTGGCTCCCCAAAGAGTGCTTCACCCAGCACACCCTCATCCATCACCAGCTCTGCAAGTTCGACGACACGTTCCACGTCGTCGAGGAGGAGCAGCACGAAGCGCTGCATTTCCAGTGGTGGGGCGGCCCGCTCCTCATCGTGATCGCTTCGGTGCCGTGGGCATTGCTGTCGCTCGCGCTTCACGCGGCGGGCGTGAACCTGCCGTACGTCGCGTTCCTGATCACCTTCACCGTGGGGACGGCGATCTACTACGCGGGCTACGAGAGCCTGCACTACATCATGCACAAGCCGATGTTCCCCTGGATCGAGCGCACGCGCGCCTTCCGCTTCATCGAGCGCCACCATCGCATCCACCATGTGCGCATGAATCGCAATCTCAACGTCCTGCTCCCGATCGCCGACTGGGTCCTCGGGACCCTGGTGACGGAGCTGGAGCCGAATCCGGTCACTCCGGACAGCGCGCGAACCACGGCGCGCCGTCACAGCCGCTTCGGCCGCCGCGTGCCGGAGCGCGGAGCCCATTCCCGCCCCACGCGGGCGAAACCCGAAGGAGACCGTCCGGTATGGCAGGATTCAAACGACCTTCGTTCCTGAAGAAGCAGAAGGAGCAGAAGCGCGTCGCGAAGGCGGCCGAGAAGCGGGCGGCGCGCCAGGCCCGCCGTGAGGCGCAGCGGACCGACGATCTGAACCCCGCCGCGGGGGAGCTGGTCGAGGACACCGGCATCGCCGAAGAGGGCGCCGAGGCGACGGAGACGAACGGTGAAGCGGGCGAGGCGTAGCCGTCCCTAAGCCGCCGCCCCGAACAGGGCGCCTACTCCCGCGGTGAGTCCCATCGCGAGGGCGCCCCACAGCACGACCCGCGCCGTGCCGCGAACCACGGGAGAGCCGCCCGTGCGCGCCGCCAGCCACCCCAGCGCGGCCAGGCACACGAGCGCCGTCCCCATGACGCCCCAGACCAGCACCGAGATGGGTATCAGGAGAACGGTGGCCAGCGGCACGAACGCTCCGACCGCGAAGCTCGCGGCGGACGCGATCGCCGCCTGAAGCGGCCGGGCACGTAGGGTCTCGGTGATGCCCAGCTCATCGTGGGCGTGCGCGGCCAGGGCGTCCCGGTCCATCAGCTGCCGCGCGACCTGTCCGGCAAGATCCGGATCCAGCCCCCGCTTCTGGTAGATCCCGGCGAGCTCGGCGTGTTCGGCTTCCGGCGCGGTGGCCAGCTCCTTCTTTTCCCGCGCGATGTCGGCGCGCTCGGTATCGGCCTGCGAGCTGACCGAGACGTATTCGCCCGCCGCCATCGACAGCGCCCCGGCGACGAGGCCAGCCACTCCGGAGACCAGCACGGCGTCGCGCGTCACGTGCGCCGCCGCCACTCCGGCCACGAGGCTCGCCGTGGAGACGATCCCGTCGTTGGCTCCCAGCACGGCGGCGCGAAGCCATCCGATCCGCCCGGTGCGATGACGCTCTTCGTGAGCACGCATAGCCGCTCCTTTCCGGTTCGCGATTCCGATACGATGGACGACCATACCACCGGACCATCGTCGCGTCGTTTTCCTATGGAAGGAGGTTCGTCATCGAGCGCGTCTCCGAGTTCCTCTGGATCTCCCTGGGGGCCGTTCTCGGCGCCAACCTGCGCTACGTCGTGAATCGCGCGGCCGCGCAGTGGCTGGGGACGGGGTTTCCCTACGGCACGTTCGCGGTCAACGTCGCGGGGAGCTTCGCCGCGGGCCTGGTCGGCGCCATGGTCACGGCCCGGCTCCTCGGGCGCCCCGAGCTGGTGCGGCAGATCGTGATCGTCGGCTTCCTCGGGTCGCTCACCACGTTCTCCGCGTTCATGTACGAGACGAACACCCTGATGAGCGACGGCGAATGGGCGCGGGCCCTGGCGAACATCGGGTTGAGCCTGGTCGCCGGCATGGCCGGCGTTCGCATCGGCGTCCTGCTCGCGGCGCGGCTCGGAGGTGCGGCATGAAGCTCGAAGGGGAAAGGACGCTGCTGCGCCTCCACCTTAGCAATTTCCTGAAGCGCCGGGGACGGCCGCTCTACGAGGAGATCGTCGAGACGGCCCGCCGGGAGCGCCTCGCCGGCGCCACGGTGCTCGCGGGGACGTCGGGGTATTTCGGGAGCGGCCCCATTCTCGGCGACCACCCCGGCGCCCTGGCGGTCGAGCGGCCCGTCATCGTGGAGATCGTGGACGATTCCGCCGCGCTCGAGCGGTTTCTCGACGGCGTCGAGGCGCTGCTCCGCGGTCAGCCGGTGATGATCACGATGGAGCGGGCGCGCGTCGCGCGCTACGGAACGAGCCCGGCCGAGGGACCCGAAGGGGGCGCGCCATGAGACGGACCCGTGAAGGGATGCTGCTCCGGATCTTCATCGGGGATTCCGATCGCCACGAGGGGAAGCCGCTCCATCACGCGCTGGTCGAGCGTGCGCGCGCGCAGGGGCTGGCGGGTGCGACGGTGCTCCACGGTCCCATGGGATTCGGCCGCCACTCGCGCCTCCACACGGCGAAGCTGCTGGAGCTGTCCTCCGACCTGCCGGTCGTGATCGAGATCGTGGACGCGGAAGAGGCGATCGAGCGGTTCATGGTGGAGGTGGACCGGATGGTGGGGGAGGGGCTGGTGACGCTGGAGAAGGTCCGGATCATCGAGCTGGGCCCGTAGCGGCCCGCTCGAGCAGGATCTTCCGCTCGACGGCGTTCCGCGTGATCGACGCGGCCCGCGAAAACTCCGCGCGCGCCTCCTCGACGCGCCCCAGCTTCTCGAGGAGATCGCCGCGCACCGCCGGCAACAGGTGATAGCCGCGGAGCGCCGGCTCGGCGACGAGCGTCTCGACGATGGCAAGCCCCGCCGCGGGCCCCTCGGCCATCGAGACCGCGACCGCGCGGTTCAGCTCCACCACGGGGGAAGGGGCGATCCGGCCGAGTGCCTCGTAGAGCGACGCGATGCGCCTCCAATCGGTCTCCGCCGCGGACCGCGCGCGCGCGTGGCAGGCCGCGATGGCGGCCTGCAGCCCGTAGGGTCCCAACGCTTCGCCCTGCGACTCGGCCCGCGCGAGCGCCGCGAGGCCGCGGCCGATGAGGAGGCGGTCCCACCGCGCGCGATCCTGATCCATCAGGAGCACCGGCTCGCCCGAGGGTCCGATCCGCGCCCGCATCCGCGACGCCTGGATCTCCATCAAAGCGACCAGCCCGTGCGCCTCGGGCTCCGAGGGCATGAGCGCCGCGAGGATCCGTCCCAGGCGCAGCGCCTCCTCGCAGAGCGCGGGGCGCATCCAGTCCTCGCCGGCGGTCGCGGCATAGCCCTCGTTGAAGACCAGATAGATCACCTCGAGCACCGACGTAAGCCGCGCCACGAAGTCGGGCCCGCGCGGGACCTCGAAGGGGACGCGCGCCTCGGAAAGGGCGCGCTTGGCGCGGACGATCCGCTGCGCCACCGTCGTCTCGGAGACCAGGAAGGCGCGCGCGATCTCGTCGGTCGTCAGCCCGCCGAGCAATCGCAGCGTGAGGGCCGTTCGCGCCTCGGTGGAGAGAACCGGATGGCAGGCGATGAACATGAGCCGGAGGAGGTCGTCGCCGACCGGATCGTCGATGGCGTCGTCCAGCCCGGAATCCGCGGCGTGGGATTCGAGCTCCCGGGCCATCTCCTCGTGCTTGGGCGCGAGCCGCTTGTCGCGGCGCAGGAGATCGATGGCGCGCCGCTTCGCCGTGGTCATCAGCCAGGCCGCCGGATTGTCGGGAATGCCGTCCGCCGGCCAGCGCTCGAGGGCCGCGACGAGCGCTTCCTGCGCGAGATCCTCCGCCAGGCCCACGTCGCGCACCATCCGGGTCAGTCCCGCGATGAGGCGGGCCGACTCCATGTGCCAGACCGCTTCGATCGCGCGCCGGACGTCGGGAGGTGTCACAGGCGGACGCGCCGCAGGAGCTGCGCATTGACGGCGACGATGATCGTGCTGAGGGACATGAGCACGGCCCCGACGGCGGGATGGAGGACGACGCCCCAGGGAGCGAGCACCCCCGCGGCGAGGGGAATGGCGGCGACGTTGTAGCCGGCGGCCCACCAGAGATTCTGGATCTCTTTCCGGTAGGTCGCGCGGCTCAGCGCGATGATGCGGGGGACGTCGCGCGGATCGCTCCGGACCAGGATCACGTCCCCCGCCTCCACGGCGACGTCGGTGCCGGCTCCGATCGCGATGCCGACGTCCGCGCTCACGAGCGCGGGCGCGTCGTTCACGCCGTCGCCCACCATCGCCACCTTCTTGCCGGCGCGCTGCGCCTCCCGGATGCGCGCGGCCTTCTGATCGGGCAGCACCTCGGCGAACACCTGGTCGATCCCCAGCTCGTTCCCCACGGCGTCGGCGACCGCGCGCGCGTCGCCGGTCATCATCACCACTTCGACCCCCTGCTCGTGAAGGCGCCGCACGGCCTCGCGCGACTCTTCCCGGACGGCGTCGGCCACGGCAAAGGTCGCGAGCGGCCGGCCATTCTCCACCAGAACCACCGACGCCTGGCCCCGCGAGGCGGCGCGCTCCGTCGCGGCGTGGAGTGCCCGCTCCCCCTCGGCTCCCAGCGTGCGGAGCAGCGCCGGCCCGCCCACGTGTAGAGTCCGCCCGCCCACGTGAGCCCGCACCCCCCGGCCGGGGAGGGCCTGGAACGAGCCGGCCGCCGGGATCGCGAGCTTCCGCTCCTCCGCGCTCTTCACGATCCCGCGCGCGATGGTGTGCTCCGAATCGCGCTCCACCGCCGCGGCCAGGGCGAGCGCCTCGTCCGGTGCTATGCCGTCGCGCGTGGCGATGTCCACCACCCGGAACTCGCCGCGGGTCAGGGTGCCCGTCTTGTCGAAGAAGACCGTCGTCACGTTCCGAGCTTCTTCGAGGCCCCGCCGGTCCCGCACCAGGAGCCCGTTCTGCGCGCCCAGGGTCGTGGAGATCGCGACCACGAGCGGGATCGCGAGGCCCAGCGCGTGCGGGCAGGCGATGACGAGCACCGTGACGACCCGCTCCACCACGTACGACATCTCACGCCCGGCGATCATCCAGGCAATCGAGGTGGCGATCGCGGCGGCCACTGCCACGACCGTGAGGAAAAACGCCGCGCGATCGGCGAGCGCCTGCGCGCGGGAGCGCGAGCTCTGCGCCTGCGCCACGAGGCGCATGATCCCCGCCAGCGCCGTCTTCGATCCGGTCCCGGTGACTTCGACCCGCAGCGCGCCCGAACCGTTCACGGTTCCGGCGATCATACGGGCGCCGGCCTCCTTCCGCACCGGCCTCGATTCGCCGGTGATCATCGCCTCGTTCGCGTCGCTCTCACCGCCGCGAACGACGCCGTCCGCGGGAACCGCGGCCCCTGGACGGATCAGGAGAAGATCCCCCTCGCGGAGATCCGCCACGGGCACGCTCTCGACCCCGTCGCCGGCGAGGCGCTCGGCGGTGTCGGGCAGGAGCTTGGCCAGCTCGTTCAGGGCGCCGCCGGCCTGGGCGATGGAGCGCATCTCGATCCAGTGCCCGAGCACCATGATCGTGACCAGCGTGGCGAGCTCCCACCAGAGATCCATCCCGGGGAAGCCGAAGGTGACGAACAGGCTGAACAGGAAGGCGACGCTGATCGCGAGCGAGATCAGCGTCATCATGCCGGGGCGT
>DASSLZ010000344.1:0-4354 GCA_035689165.1 Candidatus Eiseniibacteriota bacterium
ACTCTTGGGACCATCGATGGGTTTCGAGGGGTGAAGACCACGAAGCGCGGGGCGTCCGCGTGGCTCCTCGCATCGACGGGCACGTCATCCCCGTCGATCGAGGGCCCGCCTCTGTGCGGGCGGCCAAGGCATCAGCTGGCCCGATGCGGATCCTTCGAACGGGTCTTCCACGGGTTTCTTGGGGCGGGTCGCTGCCCGGATGGACTTCAGGCAGTCGGCCGCCAGATAGAAACGGCCCCTCCGCTCGCCATGCGGGACCAGCAGTCCGGACCCCACGAGGGCCTTCAGGTCCAGGCTCGCCAAGTGGTCGGAGATGCAGGCCGCGCTGCGATACGTGGCGTTCCGAACGCGGTACCCCAGCGTCGCGTCCACGAGCGCCAGAATCGTCCGTTCGGGCAGCTTCCGCTTCGAGACTTCCTGCTCCGCGCGATCCCACACCGCCCGAGCTCGCTCGATGCGCCGGAGCAGGGTCGTCGCCTGGCGGTAGTGCGCGGTCAGGCAGAAGCGGATCCACTCCCTCGCGTCACGGTGCGGATCCCAGCGATCGCCCCTCACCGCGGCCAGGACGGCGCCGTATTCGAGCGTGTTCCTGCCGAGGTATTCCTCGATGCTCGAGAAGACGGGCTCGAGGACCCCGGACCGCGCCAGGACCAGCGTTTGAAGCGCCCGAGCCATCCGTCCGTTGCCGTCGACATAGGGGTGGATCAGGACCAGGTTGAGATGGGCCATGGCCGCGTCCACGATGCTGTGCGTGGAGGAGTGGTTGGCGTTCAGGCGTGCGACCAGCTCGTCCATCAGCCCGGGCACCTCGTCGGGATCGGGCCCGTAGTGGACGATCTCGTTTCCCGACGTGCCGCGAACGAAGAAGTCTCCGCTCCTCCACTGACCCGGGGCTTTCTCGAGGTCGTGCTCGAGCATCATGTAGTGGAGGCTTCGCAACAGATCGCTCGAGTAGCGGAAGACCGGATCGACGGAGAGCCGCAGAAGGTAGTTCATGGCGCGCTGGTAGCCCACCATCGCCGCCGTCGCGCCTTCATCGGTTTCGAAGGGTCCATCCCCCGCGGTCAGGGCCAGCGCGTCGTCGAACGAGATCGTGCGCCCCTCGATCGTGTTGGACCCGCGGATGGCCTTCGCGAGCGTCGCTCTCCGGATCAGGCCCTTCCATCGTGTGGGGGGACTCAAGGCAAAGCGCAGCTTGCGCCTCAAGTCGTCGATCTGGTCGAGGACCTTGAGCTCGGCGGGATTCAGGAGCGGGGCCTCGAGGAGCATCAGGAAAGCCCCCTGCGGCTCAGATGGTCCAGGTTCACCCGGTAGCGCTCGCTCATGCGCAACTGGGTGCCGCATTCCAGGACCACGAGACGATCGCGTCCGACCCCGGGCTGGATCTCCCGAACGCGGTCCAGATTGACGACGGTGCTGCGATGGATCCGCACGAATCGGGTCGGATCGAGCTTGGCGTGGAACTGCGTCAGCGTCTGGCGGATGAGGTGCGTCGTTCCACCCGTGTGGACCCGCACGTAGTTGTCCGCGGCTTCGATCCAGTCGACCTCCGATGTCTTCAGGAAGTAGGACCGTTCCCGGTCATGGACCATGAACCGCTCGAGCGAGGGGGCCGGCGATCCGTGCGCGTCGGGGTCGGCCTGGCGATGCAACAGTCGCTCGAGGGAGGACAGGAGCTGCGTGGCCCGCTCGCGCCGGAGCACGGCCCGGACCCTCGCGACGGCCTGCGCGACGCGCGAGGATTCGATGGGCTTGAGGAGGTAGTCGACGGCTCCGAGATCGAATGCCTGCGCGGCGTGCTCGGGGGCGGCGGTCACGAAGACCACGTTCGGCGGCCCCGCCCCATTCATGGAGCGGAGGACCTCGAAACCGTCCAGCTCTCGAAGATGGACGTCGAGAAAGAGGACGTCGGGAGCGAGCCGCTTCAAGATCGAGACGGCCCTTCGCCCGCCGGATAGGACGCCCACGATCTCGAGGTCGGACTCCGCCCTCAGATGGTGCACCAGTCGCTGGCGCTCGGTGTCGTCGTCGTCCATGACCGCGACACGGATGATTTCCACTGGAGTCATCAGGCTCGGCGACGTCTCGAGCCGGCGGTCAGGCGCCCGGGGGGGAGGCGGGCACAGCAGAGATTAGTGGAGCCGATTCGCTCGGTATTGAAGAAACCCGACAGTGACGCTCGCGATGCTAGCCGGGCCTGTCACGGAAATAGGACCGGAGCCGCTCCCGCGACAGGAACAGGCGGGCCAGGGCAAGCTCCCCGTGTTCCAGCTTGGTCGGTGACGCGCCGGCGAACCGTCGCACCTCTCTCGTGAGGTGCGCCTGATCGGCGAATCCACAGTCCCAAGCCAACGAAGCCCAACTCTCTTTTCGTTCCGCGGACGCGCTGGCGAGGAGGCTCTGGAATCGCACCGTCTGGGCCAGCCGCTTCGGACTGAGGCCGACTTCCCTGGCGAACCGGCGCTCCAGCGTCCGCTCGCTCCAGCCGACGGACCGGGCCAGCCGATGAACCGGCTCCTGGCCGCGCGATTCGACGAGTGCCTGAACCGCGCGAACGGTACCCGGATGAGGCCTTCGGGTCGTGCGCAGTCGCTCGAGGAGAAACTCCTGGAATTGCCGGAGCGCGTCTCGGGCGGTCTTCGCCTCGGAGACCTTGGCCACGATTTCCTTGCCGAGCGGGCCCCAAAGCTCGTCGAGTGGGACCGAGGAATCCGACAACTCCGCCAAGTTCATGTTCAGGACGGCGTACGCCCCTTCCGGTCGAAGCCGGATGCCGGCGGTCCTCCAGCGTCCCGTGGGCTCCAGCCAGAGCGGCTCGGATCGCTGGCCGATCACGCAGGCCCGGGGCTGCAGCACGACCTGCCCGCTGGGGGTTCGTCTCAGGACGCGGTCCCGCAAGCCGAAGGTGATGTCGATTCGCCCGTCCGGAAAAACGCGATGCCACTGATGGCCGCCGGCCGGGACCTCGAGCAGCCAGACACGCTCGACGAAGTCCTCGAGCCCCGGAATCGGCTTCCATTCACGCAGGTTCATCATGGCTCCCCGCGAAGGCATGCAACGGAATGCTCGCCCCAAGCGAGCCGCGGATGGGGCGCAGTTGGTGTGCTGTTGGATGCTGCGGTGTTCGATCCAGGTCCCGAACAATCCCTCGGGGCCGGCACTCTGGGGGGGTACTGCCTCTAGGATACGCTGGACCGTGAGATGGTTGGAAGACGGTTGGTCTCCCCGCTCGCCCGCTTCAACGCTTCGCCGCGCCCGATCCAGACCCATGCACAGGCCGCGGCCAGCAGCGCCAGAACGCAGCACGCGCGGCAGACCGCCCGGAACGCCTCGACGAACGAAGCGCCGATCGCGACCCGGACCGCGTGGGCCTGCTCCTCCGAAAGGCCGCGGGGCGGCTCGGCCGCCGCCAGTTTGCCGCGTTCCGAAACCACCTGGTGGCGAACCCCGGGGTCCAGCGGTAGCGCCGCGACACGCCGATCGAGCTCGCGGTCGAAGACGCTCGTGATCAGAATCCCGAGGAGGGCGATGGAGAGGAGACCCGCGGCGCGCGACACCGCGTTGTTCACGCCCGAAGCGATCCCGGAGCTCTCCGAACCGACGGCGTTCATCACGGCGGTCGTGAGCGGGGCGATGCTCGCGGCCATACCCAGGCCCAGCACGAGGACCCCCGGAAAGAACGTGCGCCAGTACGAGCCGCCGATCCCAGGCAGGCCGAGGAGAACGAAACCGAGCGCCGCGACAGCCGGGCCGATGAGCAGCGGCTTCCGCGGGCCGTAGCGCTCCACCAATCCGCCCGACCATCGCGACAGCAGGAAGAGAATGACGATGAATGGGAGCAGCGCGGCGCCCGCCTGAAGCGGCGAATATCCCTGGACCTGGATCAGGTCCAGGGGCAGAAAGAAGAAGGCGCAGGCGAGGGCTCCGTAGAGAAAGAGCGTGAGGGCGTTCGTTCCGGTGAAATCGGCGGAGCGGAACAGGCGGAGCGGGAGCATCGGCGATGACGTTCGCGCCTCCCGGAAGACGAATGCCGCGAGCCCTCCGCATCCGCACGCAAGCGCTGTGATCACCGACGCCTCGCCCCATCCCCGTTGCGAGGATTCGATGAGACCGTAGACCAGCCCGCCCAGCCCGATCGTGACCAGAACGGCGCCGATCGCGTCGAGTCCCTGGGGCCGCGGACTCCGGCTCTCGGGCACCTTCGCAAGGAGGAGGAGAACGACGACCGCGAGCGGAGCGTTGATGAAGAAGGCCCACCGCCAGGAGTGATTCACCAGCCAGCCGCCGAGCAGGGGGCCGATGGCCGCGGTGATCCCGCTGAATCCGGACCACGTGCCGATGGCGCGCCCGCGCT
>DASSLZ010000345.1:0-3557 GCA_035689165.1 Candidatus Eiseniibacteriota bacterium
GGGCCAAAGCCTAAAACACTCGACGGCCGTGCCTACTGGCGGCCGAGCGCTACGCGTTTGGCGCGAGGGGAGGCAGCCCTCCGGGCGCGCCGCCCTCCGGCCCGACTCTCATCGCTCGTTTGGTAGCCTCCTCGGCGGGCCTCCGGGAGGGCGCCCTCCGCGGCTGTCTCCCCTCGCGTCCAAGGATCGCGTCGCGACCTGCCGACGCGTGCTCGTCATACGATTTTCAGTTTGGGAGACCCGCGGCCACTTTTTTACCGCCGCTAGCGGCGGTGAATCGATGGACAAGTGTCTTCATGAAGTGACGCGACAGAAGGTGGCGCTCCTTGAAGAGTGCGAGGCCGGCAATTTTCATGAAGCTACCTAGGCAGACGGATCAGGCGCTCCTGCGTGCGTTTCTCGTCGATCGGCTCGCACCTCGGCGAGGGGAGCGAATTCTCGACCTCGGCTGTGGATTCGGCCTGGAGCTGGAGGAAATCCTCCGGCGTCACCGGACTGTGCGGGTCGTTGGGCTGGATTCATCCGAACGAATGATCGATGTCGCTCGACGGAGATTATCCCGCTACGCACGTAGCGGGAGGGCTGAGCTCGTCGTTGGAGATGCAGGCGAAAAGCTCCCGTTCCCGTCGAAGCATTTCGATGCGGTTCTCTCCGTCGAGCTCATCGAGTGCCTGCCGCCGGTAAAGCGCACGCAGCTCCTCAAGGAGATCCGTCGCGTTCTCGTGCCCGGGGGGCGCGTCCTTATGGAGCACACGGACTGGGACACACAGGTCTGGAACGCCAAGGACAAGGCGCTCGTGCGGAAGCTCGTTCATGCGTTCTGCGATTGGACCCAGGGGTGGATGGCGACCTCCGACGGGTGGATGGGCCGTCGGCTCCCCGGTCTGTTTCGAGAGGCCGGATGCTTCCGTGACCTCGCGATTGCTGTTCACGTTCTGACGAACGACCGGTTCCAACGCGGGACCTACGGATACGACCGGGCTCAGGACTTCCTCTCGCTCGCCAAGGCCAAGAAGGGAATCACCCTCGCGAAGGCCCGGCGGTTCCTGCGCGACTTGAAGGCAAGGGAACGAGAGGGCGCGTACTTCTACAGCGTTACCCGCTTCGTCGTGACCGGAGAGCGGACCCGCAGGTAGGATCGAACCCTGGTCCCTGGGCTACTGGCAAGCTCTCGACCGTCCCCTCACCAAGATCGCCTGCTTTTGGCCGCTGCGAACTCCATGCTCGTTTTCCGCGGTAGTTTCTAACCCATAACACGGTCGTCGGTTTGGCTGGAGAAGGTCAGGTCTTTGCAGTGGCACGACGATTGCCCTTTCGGTCGCGGCCGGATCTCGTCCTTGGCCGGCGCCACCCTTTGGGGATCGATCGGTGACCGAGAGCAGGCGGAAGAAGGTGGGCGAGTACCTCCTCGAGGCGGGCCTCGTCACGGAGGACCAGCTCAAGGAGGCGCTTCGGCGCCAGCGGCAGACGAAGGAGCCGCTGGGGCAGATCCTCGCGCGCACGGGCTTCGTCGCCGAAGCCGACGTCTGCCGCGTCCTCCACCAGCAGCTCGGGCTTCCGATCGTGGACCTCCAGGCGCTCGCCATTGACGAGGCGGTGATCGCGCTGGTCAAGGAGGAGCTGGCCAAGCGCTACACCGCGATCCCGGTCGGCAAGGAGAACCAGAACACGATCCGGGTCGCGATGGCCGATCCGCTGAACGCCTCGGCCATGGAGGACATCCGCTTCCAGAGCGGCTACTTCGTGCGCCCGGTCTTAGCACCCCCCACGGAAATCCTCGAAGCGATCACGCGCTACTACCATCTCGACGACTCGGTCGGGGAGGTGCTCGAGAACATCATCAAGAGCGACCCGGGGCGCGAGGTGCGGGAGCTGGTCGAGGACGCGCAGGAGGAATCGCTGACGGCGAACGCGGCCGAGCTGGCCGCGGGCTCGCCGATCGTGCGTCTGGCGAACTGGATCATCGCGCGCGCGGTCGAGCTCCGAGCGAGCGACATCCACATCGAGCCGCAGGACAAGGGCGTGGGCGTGCGCGTGCGCGTGGACGGCTTACTTCAAGATTTGGAGCGGATGCCGAAGTGGACGCAGGGTGCCTTGATCTCGCGCATCAAGATCCTCGCCGCCCTCGACATCGCCGAGAAGCGGGTGCCCCAGGACGGCCGCTTCCGGGTGGAGTCGGAGGGGCGCCGCATCGATCTCCGCGTCTCCACGCTGCCGACCCTGCACGGCGAGAAGATCGTGATCCGCATCGTGGACCAGGAGCGCACGGCGCTCCGCCTGGACACGCTGGGGCTGACGCCGGAGAGCCTGGCGGACATCCGGGAATTTTCCGGAAGACCGCAGGGAATCCTGATCGTCACCGGTCCGACGGGAAGCGGCAAGACCACGCTCCTCTACTCGATCCTCGAGCAGATCCACTCGGTCACCAAGAACATCATCACGGCCGAGGACCCGATCGAGCACCAGGTCCCGGGCGTGAACCAGGTGCAGGTGGACGAGAAGAGCAAGAAGACCTTCGCCTCGGTGCTCCGCGCCATGCTGCGCCAGGACCCCGACGTCATGATGGTGGGCGAGGTGCGCGACGCCGAGACGGCGCAGATCGCGTTCCGCGCCTCGATCACGGGACACCTGGTCCTCTCGACGGTGCACACGAACGACGCCGCCTCCGCCGTGACGCGGCTGGTCGACCTGGGGCTCGCCCCCTACATGGTCTCCTCCGCGCTGATCGCGGTGATCTCGATGCGCCTGGTCCGGACGCTCTGTCCCAAGTGCAAGGACGCCTACGTTCCCTCGGCCGACCTGCTGCGGTCGGCGGGCCTCTCCGGCAACGACGCGAGGCGCCTGGTGCTCTACCGCCCGTCGGGATGCGAGGCGTGCAACGGCACCGGCTACCGTGGGCGCACGGGCATCTACGAGATCCTCGAGATGAGGGAATCGCTCCGCCGGCTGGTCACCTCGGGCGCCACCGAGGCGATGATCCGCGCCGCCGCCATCGAGGCGGGCATGGTGCCGATCGGACAGGACGGGCTCTCCAAGGCGCTCGCGGGCGAGACGACGATCGACGAGCTGCGCCGCGTGATCTACACCCCCGACGAGGCGGGGCGCATCTGCGGCGGCTGCCACGCCACCATCTCGGCCGAGTACTCCTTCTGTCCGGAATGCGGGACGCGCGCCGAGCTCGCGTGCGAGCAGTGCGGCAAGCGCGTCGCGCCGGAGTGGTCGTACTGCACGGGATGTGGACACCCGCGGCCGGGCGCCGTCAGCGACGTCGAGCCCGGCGCGCTTGACCCGTCCTCGTTCGCTCCCTAGAATCCCCCGACTTCCCGCACGCTGCGGCAACGTGCCGCGCCCGGAGGCGGCGGGAGCGCACACGATCGCGGGAGCCCCGTGTCCATTCAGGAAGTCCGCCGCGCGAAGCTCCAGGCGCTCCAGGAGCGCGGGATCCAGCCGTACGCCTACCGCTACGACGCCACGCACCGCTCCGCCGCGATCCGCGCGGATCACGCCGCCCTGGAGGCCTCGGGGCAGCCGGTGCGCGTCGCCGGGCGTTTGATGAC
>DASSLZ010000346.1:0-22186 GCA_035689165.1 Candidatus Eiseniibacteriota bacterium
ACGTCGTCGGCCAGCGAACGCTGGCCGGCGACCAGGTTCGCCTGGGCGCGATCGGCCTCGGCCTGCAGCCGGTCCCGCTCCCCCGCGCCGGCGCGGACCCCGATGGGGACGGCAACGGAAGCACCCGCGCTCCACCCCGGAAAATCTCTAGCGGTAGCCTCGGAAATGGCGTCGCCGATCGTTCCTTGCGGAACGGTCGTCGTAACTGTGTCGGCTCCAAAGATCACGGTGCGGGGGTCGCCCCGCAGTCCCGTCCCACCCAGGGTGCCGAAGACGTCCAACTGTGGATACGCGTTCCAACGGGCACCGGTGTGTCGCGCTCGGGCGGCAGCCACGTCGCGCTCACGCGCCCGCAACTCCGGGTTGGACTGGAGTGCCCGCGTGACAAGGTCCCCTTCGGGCTCGACGGGGAAGTCTCGGGGTGGCTCATCGGAAGGATGAAACCGCGCGGGCTCGCTGGAGGGCCGTTCACCGATCTGCGAGGCTAGCCGGTCCGACGCTTGGTCCAGCGCCTCCTGCCGGTCGAGGACAGCCTGCTCCTGTTCGGCCAGGAAGACTTGCGCGGTCGCGACCTGACCCGGACCCACGAGCCCGGCGCGACTCCGGAGCTGGGCTTGGTTCAGGAGTGCGGTCGCTTGATCGCGGATCAGTTGCGCGACGGCAAGATCGCGTTCGGCCGCATACACCTCCCAATAGGTGCGTTCCACATTCGCCCTGACCAAGGAGACGGCGTCGTCATAGCGCGCCTGTGCGGCTTCCTGCTCCCGATTCGTCGCCGTCCTCTCGCTCCAGGTGCCCGGGCCGAAACCCCGCAGCAAGGGCTGGCGGAGTGAAATGCGCCCCGCGGCATCATAGCGAGGGCGCAGGGTATTGACGGGGGCGTTGTCGTCCACGCGGTCGGCGTCGAGCGTGGCGGAAAGCTGCGTACCGAACGGAAGGGTGATGCGAGCGCCTCCCGTCAGGAATGTCTGGAGGCTCTTCGTTCCGGAGAAGATTGAGGTCTGCCGCTGCTCGCCTTCCAGATGGTTCACGTTCCCAAACAACTCCGGATCGAACGCCCCGCGCTGGCGGCGCGCCGCGCCCCGCGCCGCCCGGAGCCTCGCGGCGGCGATCCGCACGTCGGTCGAGCCCTGGAGCGCCGCGCCCACGGCGTCCGCCAGGGAGAGCGGCTGTCCCTGGATTTCGGACAGGGTTCGGGCCAGGGCGCTGTCGGGATTGGAGGCGAGCGGCGAGGGAGCCGGGGGCGATTCGTCCGACCTCGCGGCCGGCTGCGCGATCGTGGGCGTGACGGATCGAAACGAAAGAACGACGGCCGCGGTCGCGGCCAGGAGCCAAGCGCCGGCAAACGCGCACCGGCGCTGCCGAGGCGACGCCTCGGCGGGCGCTGCCGATCCTGTGATCAAGGAGTCCCCCACCCCGATTGTTCGGGCCTTTCCGGTCCGATGACGAAGACGGCGAGTTTACGCTTCCGCGGGAACGACTTCCAGCGTTTGAAGCTCGACCCCCCGGAGCACCGACAGGCTGCGCGGAACCCCGGCGGCCTGGTCGATCAGCTTGGCCTGGAGGTCGTCGACGCTGGCCACCGGGTCCTCCCCGAAGCCGAGGATGACGTCGCCCTCCCTGGCGCCGGCCCGCTCGGCGGGACCGTTGGGCTGGAGGCTCTGGATCAGGACCCCGCTCTCCACCGGGAGGCGGAAGTAGCGGGCCACCTTGCGCGGCAGCGTCACGTTCTGCCCCGCGATCCCGATCACGCTCCGGCGGACCCGCCCGAACTGGATGAGCTGGCTCGCGACGCGCTTGGCGGTGTTGACCGCGATGGCGAAGCAGATCCCCTGGGCCGGAAGGATGACGGCGGAGTTCACGCCGACCACCTCTCCCTGGGCGGTGACGAGCGGTCCGCCGGAGTTGCCTGGATTGAGGGCCGCGTCGGTCTGGATCACGTTGTCGATGAGACGACCCGATCCGGAGCGCAGCGAGCGTCCCAATGCGCTCACGACGCCGGCCGTGACGGTGGCCTGGAATCCGAACGGGTTTCCGACCGCGATCACGAGCTGCCCCACCAGGAGGGACTGCGAGTCGCCCAGCGTCGCCGGCGTGAGGTTGGGGGCGTGAATGCGGATCACGGCGAGGTCGGACTCCGGATCGTCGCCGATCAGCTGGGCTTCGTGCCGCCCTCCCTCGGGAAGGTGCACCACGATCGACGAAGCCCCGTGCACGACGTGGCTGTTCGTGAGGATGAACCCGTCTGGGGTGAACACGAATCCGGACCCGGATCCGCCGCGCGGCATGGGACGGCGCCCCCGCGCCTCGGGCCCGGGCTCGGGATGGCGCACCTCGATCGAAACGACCGAGGGACCCGCGACCGCGGCGGCGTGGATGACCGCACGCGAATAGGCGTCGAGCGGCGCCGGGTGCTGCCGTGCCTCGAACTCGGGGAGAGGCTCCATCTCGAAGGAATCGCCGCTCGGCTCGCGCTGTGCCATGGGGCTTTGGATGCTCCGCAACGGGGCGGGTTTCCGGCGGAATCCCGCCGCGCACCGGCGCCGAGACTTCCAGGCGCCTGTTCGCTTATGATGACGGGGTGACCGCACGAATGTCCGGCCCGCTGGAACCCACACGCAGGGCTCACGCCGCGTGACCCCATCCACGGAATTCTATCTCGGCGATCCGGAGGACCACGGCCGGCTTCGCTGCCTGGTCTGGGAAGTGGAGCGCCCGCGGGGCCGCATCAGCATCATCCACGGCCTGGGGGACCATGCCGCCCGCTATACCCACGTGGCCGAGGCGCTGGCGGGCCGCGGCTTCTCGGTGGAGGCGATGGACCTCCCCGGGCACGGCAAGTCGGGCGGCCCGCGCGGCCACGTCCGCCACTGGGACGACTACCGCGGCGCCGTCGAGACCTGGATGCGGCACTCCGCTTCCCTTCCCGGGGCGGAGACCCGCGCGATCCTGGGCCAGAGCATGGGCGCGTTCGTCGCGCTCGACTGGACCCTGGGCCACCCGCGCGAGGTGCGGGCGCTGGTGCTCTGCGGCGCGCCCTTCGAGGTCGTGCTCAAGCCCTCGATGCTGAAGGTCAAGGCCGCCCAGCTGGCCGCGCGCATCTGGCCCGGGTTTTCGCAAGGGAACACCATCCTCCCCTCGATGCTCTCGCGCGATCCGGAGGTCGTGCGGGCGCACTCGGTCGATCCCCTGGTGCACTACAAGATCAGCGCGCGGCTCTTCTTCGAATTCCAGCGCATGCGCCTGGAGTTGATGCGCCGCGCCGCGGAGCTGCCGGTGGACACGCTGGTCATCCACGGGGGCGCCGACCCGATCTCGAGCGTGGTCGGCGCGCAGCGCTGGGCCGCGCGGTGCCCCCAGGGGCGGGTCACCTGCCGGCTCTATCCCGGACTGCTGCACGAGGTGCTGAACGAGCTGGAGCGCCGCGAGGTGATGGAGGACGTCGTGGGATGGGTCGAGGGCGTGATGCCGGGGGCCGGGGCGGCCTGATCCGCTAGTCCAGCAGGCGTTCGACCGCCATCCTCCATGAGGCGAGGCGACGGCGGCGCTCGGCTCCGGCCATCCGCGGCCGGAACACCCGCTCTCCCGAGCGCGCTGCCGGAACGTCGGCGCGATCCTTCCAGATCCCCGCGCCGATCCCCGCGAGCAGCGCCGCGCCCAAAGCCGTGCTCTCGAGCATCGCCGGGCGCGTGATCGGGATGCCCAGGAGATCGGCCTGGGTCTGCATCAGGAGATCGTTCGCGGCGGCGCCGCCGTCCACCCGCAGCGCGCGAACGCGCGCCCGCGCGTCCTTCTCCATCGCCGACACCACGTCGCACGTCTGGAACGCGATCGATTCGAGGGCGGCCCGGGCCAGATGGCCCCGCGTCGTGCCACGCGTGAGGCCCGACCAGACGCCGCGGGCATCGGGCCGCCACCAGGGCGCGCCGAGCCCCGCGAACGCGGGGACGAGCACCGTCCCGCCCGCGTCCGGCACCGAGCGCGCGAGCGCCTCCACCTCGGAGGATGTCGCGATGATGCCGAGACCGTCGCGCATCCACTGCACCGCCGCCCCGGCGATGAAGACCGACCCCTCGAGCGCGTAGGCCGGCTCGCCGCGCGGCCCGCACGCGGCCGTCGTGAGGAGTCCCGAGCGCGAGGCCGTGGGCGCCGCACCGGTGTGCAGCATGAGGAAGCACCCGGTGCCGTACGTGTTCTTGATGCCGCCCCGCCGCACGCACCCCTGGCCGAAGAGCGCGGCCTGCTGGTCTCCGGCGATCCCCCGGATCGGAATCCCGTCCGGAAGGCCGGGAACGCCGCGGGTGCTTCCGAAGTCGCCGGCCGAGGGACGCACTTCGGGAAGCACCACCTCGGGTACGCCGAAGAGCGCGGCCAGCTCCGGGTCCCACCGGCGGCGCCGGATGTCGTAGAGGAGCGTCCGGCTCGCGTTGGTGGGCTCCGTGGCGTGCACGGCGCCGCCGGTGAGCTTGGCGACGAGCCACGAGTCCACGGTGCCGAAGGCGATGGCGCCGCGGCGCGCCCGGGCGCGGAGGTCCCGGTCGTGCGCCAGGAGCCACTCCACCTTGGTCGCCGAAAAATAGGGATCGAGGCGGAGGCCGGTCCGCTTCCGGACCCAAGACTCGTGCCCCGCGCGGCGGAGCGCCTCGCATCGCTCGGCGGTGCGGCGATCCTGCCACACGATCGCGGGTGCGGCGGGACGGAGCGCGCGCCGGTCCCAGAGCATCGCCGTCTCGCGCTGGTTCGTGATGCCGATCGCGGCGATGCGCTCCGCGCGGGCGCCGCGGAGTGCCGCGCGAAGCGCGCGCAGCGTCGTGTCCCAGATCTCCTCGCCGCGATGCTCCACCCATCCCGGCCGCGGGAAATGCTGCGGCAGCTCGGCGTATCCCCGTGCCGTAACGCGGGCCCGGTCGTCCAGCAGGAGCACCGTCGTGCCGGTGGTGCCCTGGTCGATGGCGAGCAGCAGCTTCACGCGATCCCCCGCGTTCCCGGCTCCGCGTGGCCCGAGCCGACCGCCGCGTCGATGGCCCGCTCCTCTCGATCCAGGATCGCGAGAAGGCGCTCCACCTCGGCCGACCGGGTCCGCTCCGACCAGCCCAGCACCGGCGCGGCCCACACCGCGCAGGGCATCGCGGCTTCGCGAAGAGCCCGCGCGTCCAGCCAGAGGCGGGTCCGGCGCAGCAGAATATCGTCGAGGCGGCGGGCCCTCTCCACGCGCGCCGCGTGGGCCACTTCCGCCTCCGAGATGTGGAAGCCGCCCGCGACCTCGGCCGCGCGGGGAAAGTCGCGCCGGAGCCTCTCGATCGATTCGGCGCGCCCCGAACGGAGCGGAAGCGAGGCGGTGACGCAGGGGGCCACGCGCGCGCCCAGCGCGCGGACGATGCCGTTCACGACGCGCTCGGCGAGCGCCCGGTGCGTCGTGTACTTCCCTCCGACCATCGTCCAGAGCCCTCGCTCCACGAGCACGCGGCTCTCGCGGCTGTTCTCCCAGGGACGCTCGGCCCGTCCACGCGACAGGGGGCGCACTCCGGCGAAGGCCCGCACGGGCCGCACGCCGGCGAGCGCGCCCGGAAGCGCGGCGGCGGACTCTTCGAGGAGGTAGCGCACGTCCTCGACGTGCGGCTCCACCGACCCGGGATCGGAGGGATCGTCCACGTCGGTGGTGCCGGCCAGCGTGTGCGCTCCCCAAGGGATCACGAAGAAGACGCGGCCGTCCCGGCGGGCTGTCAAAAGAAGCGCCGTCCTGGGAGGCGCCGCGGCGAACACCACGTGCGCGCCGCGCGTGCGGCGCACGCTGGGCGCGGGATGCCCTTCGGCCATCGCGCGCACGTCGTCGACCCACGGTCCGCCGGCGTTCACCACCGCGCGCGCTTCCACCTCGGCGTCGGTCCCCTCGATCCGGTCGTGGAAGTGCGCGCGCCAGGCTCGCCCGTCTGCGGTCTTGGCGAGCGCGATCGCTTCGGTGTGGGTCCGGACCGTAGCACCCGCCCGTTCGGCGTCCACGGCCAGCGCGACACAGAGCGCCGCGTCGTCCATCTGCGCGTCGGCGAAGAGCGACCCGCCGCGGAGATCCTCCGGATCGAGCCCGGGCGCGAGCCGGAGGGCCTCCTCTGCCCCGATCCCGCTCCGCTCCGCGGCGGTGCCGCCCGCGAGGAGGCGATAGAGCGCGAGACCGGCGCCCACCCACCAGCGCGCGCGGCCGCGGCCGGCGTAATGCGGCAACAGGAACGGAAGAGGCCGGACGAACTCGGGCGCGGTGTGGAGCAGGATGGCGCGCTCGCGAAGCGCCTCGCGCACGAGGCGGATCTGGCCGTTTTCGAGGTAGCGAAGGCCGCCGTGGATCAGCTTCGAGGTGCGGCTGCTGGTCGCCGAGGCGAGATCGCCCTTCTCGAGGAGGAGCGTCTCCAGTCCGCGCCGCGCCGCATCGCGCGCGACGGCGACGCCGTGGATTCCTCCGCCGATCACGAGGATGTCGACCACTCGATTCCTCCCCCCACGCGTCCCTGCGCGGCCGGCCGCAGTGTAGTGGAGGGCGCGGAAGGCCGCCAGATGCGATCCGTGCTAGGCTCTGCCCGCTTCGATCATCGCACGTCCGCCGCGCCGGCGCGCCACCCCTGGAGGAATCGCATGGCCCCCCTCGCTCCCCTTGAAGGACGCCGCGCGCTCGTGACCGGAGCGACCAGCGGCTTCGGCCTCGCCATCGCGCGCCGCTTCGCGTCGGAGGGCGCGCGCGTCGTCGTCACCGGCCGGCGGGAGGACCGCCTGCGCGCGGTCGCCGACGAGCTGCGCGCGAAAGGCGCGGACGCGACGGCGCTGGTCTTCGACGTGCGGGACCGCGCTGCCGTCGAGCGTGCGCTCTCCGACCGCGCCCTCGTGGAGAGCCTGGACATCGTGGTGAACAACGCGGGGCTCGCGGCGGGGCTCGATCCGGTTCAGACGGCCGATCCCGAGGACTGGGAGCGGATGATCGACACCAACGTGAAGGGGCTCCTCTGGGTCACGCGCGCCGTGCTTCCGGCGATGATCGCCAAGACGCGCGGCGACGTCGTGAACATCGGGTCGGTCGCTGGGCACCAAGCCTACGGCGGCGGCTCCGTCTACGCCGCCACCAAGTTCGCCGTGCGCGCCATCACGGAGGCGCTGCGCTACGACGTGCTCGGCACCGGCGTGCGCGTGATGAACGTGGAGCCGGGCCTGGCGGAGACCGAGTTCAGCCTCGTGCGCTTTCACGGCGACCAGGCGCGCGCCAAGGCGGTCTACCGCGGCGTGCGGCCGCTGACGGCCGAGGACGTGGCCGACGCGGTCGCGTGGGCGGTCACCCGCCCCGCGCACGTCAACGTGCAGGAGATCCTCCTCATGCCCACCGATCAGGCCTCGGCCTACGCCGTGCACCGGCGCGAGGAGCCGGCGCGCTGAACCGAAGTCCCGCCCCGGTGTATACTTTTCCGATGCCCATCCCATCGCGAACCCGTTTCGGCGCGGCCACCGCGGCGCTCGCGCTCGTCCTGGCCGCTTCGGCGCTCGCCGGAAAACCCGCGCCGCTCGCGGTCCAGGAGTCGGGCTCGGGCTCCCCTACGATCGTCCTCGTGCACAGCATCGGCGGGGACCGGAACGACTGGAGCGCCGTGGCGCCCCGCCTGGCGGAGCATCACCGCGTGCTGATCGTGGAGCTTCCGGGCCACGGTCAAAGCCCTGCTCCCGACGGGGCCCCGACGGTGGAAGGGGCGTCGGCCTCGCTCGCGAAGACGCTCGCCGATCGCAAGGTCGAGCACGCGATCCTGGTCGGGCATTCCTACGGCGCGCTCGTCGCGCTGAAGACCGCGGCGGATCAGCCGAAGCGGGCCCGCGCCGTGGTCGCGGTGGACGCCGCCACCTACACGCCCGCCGACTCGGTGCGGATCGCCGAGGCCGACCGGGTGCTGCGGGAGCGGTACACGGTCTTCCTGAGCGCGGTCTACCAGGCGATGACGAAGAATCCGGCGACGGGGGACAGCCTGCTCGCGCGGGCGATGCGCGTGGAACCCTCGGTGCTGACCGAGTACTTCCACGATTCCTGGCGTGAGGATCTGCGGCCCGCGATCCGGTCGCTGAAGACCCCGGTCCACCTGGTCGCGACCGAGGGGCTATGGCCCTCCGCGGAGTCGTGGACCAGCGCGCGCAAACGATTGGGATACGAGACGGCCGGACCCGCCGAGGGGCATCGCGTGGCGGAATCGGCGCACATGGTGGCCCTGGATCAGCCCGATTCGCTGGCCGCCATCATCGAGGCCGTCGCCGCGCACCCCTGACCGCGCGGGGCGCGCCCCGCGACCGCGTCAGTCCTTCCTGCGGAGCACGTGGTACAGGTTCCCGTGCTCCCCGACCCGGTAGTCCTCCAGCGGAAACTCCTCGAAGTTGTCCCAGTAGACCGCGTCCAGCGCGAAGGGGCTTCTGGCCACGAACCGGGTCACGTCCTCGTGGGTCCAGTAGCGCAGCACGTGCTCCTCGTCGATCACGTGGCGCTCCTTGCCGCGGCGCGCCGTGATCCGGCAGTGCTGATAGGAGCGGCGCGCGCCCTCGTCTTCGCGCAGCACCTCCCAGAGAAGCGTGGTCGAGAGGTCGCCTCCCCGGTTTCCCCAGGGGCCGAAGCGCGCCAGCTCGGGCGGCTCGCCGCCGTAGGAAAATTGCGCGACGTAGATACCTCCGGGGCGCAGCGCGCTCCCGATACGCTCCAGATGGCCGGCGACGGCGTCGTCCTCGAGCAGGTAGCCGATGGAGTTGACCAGGTTGATCGCCGCGTCGAAGCCGTGCGGCGGCTGGAAGGCGCTCATCTCACCCAGCCACACCTCGCCGCCCACCGGGCGAAGCCGCTCGCGGGCGAACGCGGTCATCGCGGGGCTCAGGTCGTATCCCGCGACGCCGTAGCCCTGTTCGGCGAGGGCGCGCAGAAGGCGCGCGGTGCCGCAGCAGGGCTCGAGGACGCGCTTCACGACGCCGGCGTGCCGGCTGAAGACGCGCTCCAGGAATTCGATTTCCAGATCGAGCTTCCAGCCGGTCGCGACGTCGTAGATCTCCGGGGTGCGGTAGGCGAGCGACGAGGCGGGACCGGCCTGTTCGGCGGTGGACGCGCGGACGTCTTCAGCGGGGCTCAAGGGGGAATCCCCTCCGAACAGGGGGAAATGACAGCCGGGGCGAGCCTTTCGGCCCGCCCCGGGACATGACACGCAGAGTGGTTCGCTCGGCGGCTATGCCTTGCGGACGTTCGCCGCCTGCAGACCCTTCGGTCCGCGGACGATGTCGAACTCCAGCCGCTCGCCTTCGGCCAGCGTCTTGAAGCCCTCGCCCACAATCGCCGAGTAGTGAACGAAGACGTCCTCGCCACCCTCCTGCTGGATGAACCCAAAGCCCTTCGCTTCGTTGAACCACTTCACGGTTCCAGTTGCCACGGACAGAACTCCTCCTACTGACGGGGCGTAGAGCCCCTTCCAACGACCGCCCCGAAGGGCGGCACGCCCGGCCACTTTGGTCGGGCTTCCGGCGCGGGGCCCGGTTGGGGGCCCGGATGCGCCGGATACAAGAAAAGCCGCAGGCGAACTCTCCTGCGGCGTGAAGACACGTTCGGTGTTTCGTACAACCGTCAGGCAACAAAAGGAGTATCGCCCGTTCCGGCCCGTCTGTAAAGCGGAAAGTGGGGATGGCGCAGGGGCGCGGGCCGGAACGGGTTACGCCGGGACCCTCGTAGCTGGTACACTCGCGCGCCCAGAACCGCCGCGGCGGCCCCGCCCCGCGGTCCGAGGGCGACCGACCATGGAACCATCCATCGACCGCGACCCCGCGGCCCGGCTCCTGGACACGCCCGTCCGGGATCTCAAGCTCTCCCTGGCGGGCTCTCCGGTGGAGCGCCTCACGAAGCGGCTCGTGCGCGAGCTGCGCGCCCGCGGACTCAAGCGCTTCACTCCGGAGTTCTACCTCACCGACGAGTGGGGCTGCCCCTCAGGCGAGCCGGTCATCGGCGTTCCTTTCTATCTCGCCGATCGCGCGCTGATGCGATTCGAGCGGCGCATGAACGATCTGGAGAGCCCCCGCGAGATCATGATGTACCTGATCCACGAAGCGGGACACGCGTTCAACTACGCGTATCGCCTCTACCCGACGCCGGAGTGGCGTGCTACGTTCGGCCCATTCCGCCGCCGCTATCGGGACGATTACCGGCCGGTGCCGTTCAGCCGGTCGTTCGTGCGCTATCTCCCGGGCTGGTACGCGCAGAAGCATCCCGACGAGGATTTTGCCGAAACGTTCGCGGTGTGGCTGACGCAGTCGCCCGGGTGGAGGAAGCGCTACGAGGGATGGCCGGCGCTCGCCAAGCTCGAGTACATGGAGCGCGTGGCGGCCGAGCTGGGCGACAAGGACCCGGTCGTCCCGAAGGGCCGGACCGACGTCACCGTGGATGAGATGGAACAGACGGTGCGCGAGGTCTTCCAGGAGATGTCCGCGCGCAATCGCGCGGCGCTCGAGCTGAAGCCGGACGACGATCTGGCCGATATCTTCATGAAGAAGGATCCCAAGCGCAAGAACACGCGCGCGGCCTGGCAGATCGTCGCCGAGCACCGGCTGGCCCTGGTGGACGCCATCGCGTACTGGACCGGCGTGCGCCGCCCGGTCATCCGGACCATGGTGGACGGCACCATCGAGGCGCTCCGCGCGGCCGAGTACCAGGGGATCCGCGGCCGGGAGGCCGAATATCTCATGCGACTGACGGCGTACGGCACCACCCTCGCGTTCAGCTACTTCTCGCGAGGCAAGTTCCACAACCTCTAGGAGAGGAGCGCATGGCCGAAGCCCCGTTGCGCGTGGCGGTCCTCTACGACGAGTGGCACGAAGAGAAGGCGCCGGAGCCCGAGGAGCCGGCCGAGCCGCCGACGCCCGGAAAGCGGAAGAAGCGACGCGAGAAGCTGGACCGGGAAGAGGTGTTCGAGGCGCTGAAGAAGCGCGGCCATCTGCCCAAGTATCACTGTCTCGACGGCCGCCCGCGGTCGCTCAAGGCGCTCGCCAACCTCGACGTCGACGTCATCTTCAACCTGAGCGAGTCGTACGCGGGCGACGACACGCAGGACATCGCCATCGCCGCCTATCTCGACCTGCTGGGGAAGGCGTACACCGGCTCCGGTCCGGCGGGACTCCACCTCGCCCAGGACAAGGCCGTAGCCAAGCGGCTCTTCGCCTTCCACGGCATCCGGACGCCGAACTTCGCGGCCGTCTACCAGGGGCGCCTGGACTGGTCGCACGACCTCCACTTCCCCGTGATCGTGAAGCCCAAGCGCGAGGACGGCTCGATCGGCATCGAGTTCAACGCCGTCGTCGGGTCGATCAAGGAGCTGATGGAGCGCATCGATCAGCTCCACGCCGATCTCGACTCGCCGGTGCTCATCGAGGAATACATCGAGGGGCGCGAGCTGTACGTCGGCGTTCTGGGGAACGACCAGCCCCAGGCCCTTCCGCTGGTCGAGCTGAACCTGTCCGATCTTCCGGAAGGGACGCCGCGCATCGCCGGGACCGAGGTCAAGTGGGAGCGCGGGACAGCCGCCTACAAGAAGACGAAGCTCCGCCTGCCCGACGACATCCCCGAGGAATTGGTGGCCGAGATCCAGGACACGGCGTGCAAGGCCTGCCGCGCGCTCGAAGTGCGCGACTACGCGCGCGTCGACATGCGGCTCAAGCCCGACGGCACGTGGTACACGCTGGAGGTGAACCCCAACCCCTGGCTCCACTCCACCGCCGAGTTCGTCCTCGCGGCCCGGCAGTCGGGGCGCGACCAGGCCGGGCTCATCGAGGAGATCGCGCTGATGGCGCTGGCGCGGCATCGCCGGCGCCGAGCGCGCCGATCACATTGAGCGTGATCCGCTCCGCGTCCTGATGCCGGCGCTTCGGACGAAGCGCCGGCGAGCCCCAGTCGTCCAGCCCCCACGACCACTGCACCGATCCTATCGAGAAGACGACCGCCCCTGAGGGGGCCCGGTAGCTCACCGCTTCCGAATTCTCGGTGCTGCCGTCCTTGAAGCGGATGGGCGAACACGACAGCACTTCGAGTCCGGCCGGCGACCACTTGCCATAGAGCGAATCGCCCAGGAACGAGCGATCGGTCTCGTACCCGACCAGCCCCGCCAGCGCGCGCGTCGTTCCCTTGGCGACGCCCGTTCCCCGGTAGATCCACGAGTTCCGCATCGCGGGTATCGGCACGAAATCGGCCTCGACGCTCTCTTCTCCGCGCGCCGTCATGACGCCGAGGAGCGCGACCTCGGGCCGGCGCGGATGCAGGTTCCGGAAGCGGACCGTCAGGTCCCGGTCGGCCGCGGTGTCGAAGAGCGAATCGCGCGTGTAGTCCTTGGAGCAGAAGAGGACGCGACCGGCCGCGCCGTCGGCCGAGGGCTCAACGCGGATCTGCCAGTAGCCCGCGTTCGCCCCGAACAGGGCGAGTCCGGTCCCGGCGTCGCGCGCCCGTTCCAGCGCGTCGCGCATGAGCCGCGACCAGTACTCGGGATGGCCCGCGATCAGGAGCCCCCGCCGGCCGGCGATCAAGGTGGAATCGGCGAGATCGAGATCGGCCGCGTAGGCGGTCTCGATCCCGTTTCGCTCGAGCCAGCGGATCATGGGGTACTCCCATCCCGCTTTCCGCGCGGTGTGCGGCGTCGTGAGGAGCTCCCCCGCGCCCAGACCCCGCCATGCGCCCGGACCCGACCCGTAGGGGCGGTCGTAGGAGACCCGGAGGGCGCGGGCCCGCCGGCGGCTGTTGAAGTCGTAGAGACTGGTCCCGCCCCAGTCGTTGTAGGCCTGCCAGGTGGTCGTGTTGAGGAGAAGAAGGTAGGGGGCGGTCGATCCCAGGAGCTCGCGCACCACGAACGGAACGTACGCCTGCTTCCCGGTCCCGGCGTCGGTCAGGCGGGCCAGGTAGACCCCGCTCTGCCAGTCGGTTCCGGTCCCGATCCGGAGCGACGCCGGCCACCGGCAGGCGACCAGCCCGTCCTGCTGCCGGGGCTCGGGAAGGTCCCGCGCCATTCCGGGGGTCCCCCGGATACTCGATACGAGACGCGCGCCCGCGCCCCCGTACCAACCCAAACGGTAGATCCGGGTATCAAAACGGCCGGAACGTGCGCTGACGTGGAAGGCGATGGAATCGCCGGCCCGGACACTCGCCGCGGAGGCATAGCCTTCGATCTCCCGGCCCGTGGCAGGGTTGGAAAGCTCCCAGTCGCGGTTTCCCGGCCTCGAGTTCTCGGCGACGACCCGGCTCCGCGCGGAAGCGGGTCTCCCGGGCCCGGGTTCGGGAGCCGGGGCGCATGCCGGGAGCAGCAGCAGAAGCCCGGCGGCCCCTGCCCTTGACACTCCGGGAAGGATTCGGGAACATCGCGAAAGCCAGCGACGTAGCGTCCACGTCAGCCCCAAGGCCATTCCCCGCCGCCCCCTGAAGGAGAACCGGAATGAACATCCTGTCGTACCGCCGTCCGGCATCGCGATTGCCGCGCCGCGCGACCACGCTCGCCTCGCTTCTCGCGCTCGCCGCTCTCGTCGCGTCGGCGCCCGCGGCGTTCGCGAGCGTCAAGCCGCCGCAGATCAAGCTGGATTACGAGAAGTACACCCTTCCGAACGGTCTCGAGGTGGTCCTCCGCGAGGACCATCGCCTTCCGATCGTCGCCGTCAACACCTGGTACCACGTCGGTCCGGCCAACGAAGCGGCCGGCCGCACCGGCTTCGCCCACCTCTTCGAGCACATGATGTTCCAGTCCTCGGGCCACGTGGGTGAGGACCAGTTCTGGAAGTACATGGAGGGCGCGGGCGCCTCGTTCATCAACGGGACCACCGACTTCGATCGCACGAACTACATGGAGGACGTCCCCTCCAACCAGCTCGAGATGGCGCTGTGGCTGGAGAGCGACCGCATGGGCTTCCTCCAGGACCGGCTCACGGCGGCCTCGCTGGCGAACCAGCAGGACGTCGTGCGCAATGAGCGGCGGCAGAGCGTCGAGAACGCCCCGTACCAGATCGTCGAGGAAGAGATGTGGCACATGATGTTCCCCAAGGGCCATCCCTACTACGCGTGGGTGATCGGCTCGCACGAGGACATCCAGGCCGCCAAGATCGACGATGTGAAGGCGTTCTTCAAGCAGTACTACACGCCGAACAACGCCTCCCTCGTCATCGTCGGCGATATCGACAAGGTGAAGACGAAGAAGCTGGTCGAGAAGTACTACGGCACGATCCCGCGCGGCCCGGCCGTCCCGGCCATCACCGCGACGACGCCGCCGCTCACGTCGGAGAAGCGCGCGACCGTGACGGACAAGGTCGAGCTGCCGCGGGTCTACTTCTCCTGGTTCACGCCGCCCATCTTCAAGGCGGGCGACGCCGACGCGCAGATCGCGGCCGACATCCTCGGCGGCGGCAAGGCGAGCCGGATGTACAAGACGCTCGTGTACGAGAAGCAGATCGCGCAGGACGTGAGCGTCTCCCAGAGTTCCTATCAGCTCGGATCGGTCTTCACCGTGCAGATCACGGTCAAGCCGGGACACACCCCCGAAGAGGCGGAGAAGGCGGCGCAGGAAGTCCTCGACGCGTTCAAGGCCGAGGGACCGACGCAGGCCGAGATCGACGCCGCTCAGAATTCGACCTACTCCGGGATCGTCACCAGCCTCGAAAACCTGGGCGGTTTCGATGGCATCGCGAACCGGATGAACCAGTACAACCAGTTCACGAAGAATCCGGGCTACCTGAACCAGGATCTGGCCCGCTTCGCGGCGGTCACCCCCGCCACGGCGAAGAAGTTCGCGCAGGACTATCTCAAGAACGACGCGCGGGTGGTGATCTACGGGGTCCCCGGCGACAAGAAGCTCCCGCCGAATCCCACGGCGCCGCCCAAGCCGACGGGCGATGAGGCCAAGATCGAATCCGGCGAGCCGTGGCGCAACACAGTGCCGACCCCGGGCCCGGTCTCCCGGGCCGCGCTCCCGACGCCGAAGCGCTTCGCCCTTCCGAACGGACTCCAGGTCTACCTGGTCGAGTCCCACAACCTTCCGGTCGTGGCCGCGAACCTCGTGCTCCGTTCCGGATCCGCCGCGGATCCCAAGGACACCCCGGGTCTCGCCGGCTTCACCGCCTCGATGCTCGACGAGGGAACCGAGTCGATGGACGCGCTGGCGATCGCCAACCGGATGTACGGGCTGGGGGCCTCCCTGAGCACCGGATCCTCCGCCGACGCGTCGAATGCCAGCGTCCGTTCGCTCAAGCAGAACGCTCGCGCGGCCATGGACGTGCTGGGCGACGTGGTCCTCCGGCCCGCGTTCCCGGCCAAGGAAGTGGACCGGATCCGGAACGACCGCCTCACCTCCCTGCTCCAGCAGCGCGACCAGCCGTTCCAGACCGCGATCCGGGTCATGAACGCCTCCCTCTACGGTCCCACGCATCCCTACGGCCACACCGCGCTCGGGACCGAGGAGTCGCTCAAGAAGATTTCCCGCGACGACCTCGTCTCGTTCTACAAGGGCGCCTACGGCCCGAAGAACGCCGCCCTCGTCATGGTCGGCGACGTCACGGAAGCCGAGGCCAAGAAGCTCGCGACCGAGGTTTTCGGCTCCTGGAAGGGTGACGGCGGTGCCGCGCCGCTCCCGCCCGAGGGCGCGACGGCGACCTCGCGGGTCATCATCGTGGACAAGCCGGAATCGCCGCAGACCGCGGTGCTCGCCGGCCAGGTCGGCGTGGCCCGCTCGAATCCCGATTACGAGAAGCTGGACGTGATGAACACGGTGCTCGGCGGGATGTTCTCGAGTCGGATCAACCTGAACCTGCGCGAGGACAAGGGCTATTCGTACGGCGCCTTCTCCTTCATCGGCCAGAATCGCGGCGTGGGCCCCGTCATGGCGGGTGCGGCCGTTCGCGCCGACGCCACGGGCCCGTCGATCGACGAGATCCTCAAGGAAGTCGCGCGGATGCGAGACGCGGGCGTCACGGACGACGAGCTCAAGATGGCGAAGGACTCGATGGTCCGCTCGCTCCCGGCCAACTTCGAAACGACCTTCAGCACGGCGGGCACGCTGGCGCAGATCTACATGTACGATCTGCCGCTGGACTACTACCAGGCGCTCCCCGGCCGCGTGGAAGCGATGACGAAGGACGACGTGGGCGCGGTGGCGAAGAAGTACCTGACACCCGACCGCATGCTCATCGTGGCGGTGGGTGACAAAAAAGTCATCGAGCCGCAGATCTCGAAGCTCTCGCTCGGCACCATCGCCTACCGCGATGCGGACGGGAAGGAGATTGTTGTAAGTAATCAGTGATCCCGCTTCGCCGCAGCGAAGCGGAACCCCAGTTCTTTAGCGCAGGGGCCGCCCTTCGGGGCGGCCCCTGCGTGTGTCAGGTCCGTCAGCCATGACATGACAAAACGGCGGTGCCTTCCCCAGTTCCTTCTTCCGCTCCTCCTCAACGCAGCTGCGCCAGATCGGCGCACCCCCTCAGATCACGCGTACCGACGCGCCTCGTGCGCACGCCGCTACTACCTCTGCGGCGCGCTTCGCGCGCCGCAGGACATAGGCACACCTCATGCAGCCTCACCGGCCGCACCGCAATCACCCCAATTGAACGACGCAGCCCTTCGAACGAAGGAGATCTCATGAGCACGCCGCGCACACGGTCGGAAACGCCGGTCCGATCCGCTTCGAGCTCAAGCGAATCCTCGGCCGTCCTCGGACCGGCGGGGCTCCTGACCGCCGATTCCCGCGATGACGCCGAGCTGCACCGGGCCATCGAGTCCGCCGCGTCGCGGCTCCTGGGCCTTGCTCTGGCGCGAGGCGTCGAGGAGCAGGACCCTGACGAAGAGTGAAGCGAAGGAGGTACTCATGACGAACGAGACCCAGACCATCGATGGCGCCATCGAGCAGGTGGAGCGGCTCTATGAGTCGGTCACCGGGCGCGAAGCGCCCACGCTGGAAGACAAGCCCTACGCGACCATTCCGCCCGAAAAGGTCCCCGAGGAGCACGTTCAGGAACAGGTGGACCGGCTGATCCAGACGCTCGCGCATTTCTCGGGCAAGCCCGAGACCGAGCCGGAATGGAAGCCGGCGATCGCGCTGTGGGAGGGTCGCAACGAAGTTCGGCTCGTGGTCGATCTCCCGGGTGTGGAGCGGGACCAGGTGCGCGTGGCGGTCAGCCGCGGCATGCTCGAGCTCACCGGGATCCGGGTGTTGCGCCCCACCGAGGACGATTCGCTCAAGCTCCGGTACGCGGAGCACCCGTACGGCAAGTTCCGCCGGACGATGCCCCTGCCCCATGGCGCCAAGGTCGAGCAGCTGAAGGCCGAGATGAAAGCCGGGGTCCTGGAGCTTCGCATTCCGAGAGAAACCGAGATCGTCGAGATCAAGACCGTGACCGTCGGCTGAACGGAGCAGGTCATGACCCGTCATCCCAGGAAACGAACGCCACCGCCACGGAAGGCCGCCGTCCCGAAACGACCGGGGCACGACGGCACACGCAAGGAGGAGTCCATGGAAGCAAAGGTCGATGTCCGGAAGCTCCAGATTCTCAATGACCGGATCAATCAGACGATCGACGCCCTGAGCCAGGTCCGTCTCTCGGTCCATGGCCTCGGGCACACGGGGGTTCCTACGCCCATGTTCAACCCGTTCAGCGCCTACACCCAGGGACTGGGAGTGCCGACGATTCCGAACTTCCCGGGCACCCCGTCGTTCCCGCCGGTTTCGCCGTACGGCATGATCCCGCCGATTCCGGGGCCGATCGGGCTTTCGCACACGCCGTTCAACCCGCTCGTGAACCCGCTGTTCAACCTGCCGACCCCGTACCCCACCCCGTTCGTCAACCCGATGATCCCGCCGGTTCCGCCGCCGGGCATCACGCCGAACTGGGCTCCGACGCCATGGACGGGCTTCGGCGGCGGGCTGTTCCACACGCCGATCGATCCCATCGAGCTGAAGCTTCTGGAGATGAGGGCCTTCGATCCGATCCGGATCCGGGAGACCTTCCCCTTCGTCGGATTCTAGGAGGGGCGTAACAACGTAAGGCCAGGCCGGGCCGGTGCGGCCAAGGGGGCGGGCGCTCAGCGTCCGCCCCCGTTTCATGGGAAGCGGCGCGCCGGCGGCGGACGGACTAGAGCAGCTCGACCTCGCCGAGCACGATCCGAACCGCCTCGTCGAGGTCGGAGGCGTAGCGAACGATCTCGGCCTGGATCGTGAGCGGAACGAGGCTGCTCCGCTCGAGGATCGGCCGGTTTCCGCTGGGCACGACGATCATCGCGAGGTTGCGATGGTAGGCCGCGTCCACTTTCTGCTCGATGTCCCCCACCGTGCGCACGGTGAGCACGTCGTGCGCGTCGGTGACCAGGACCCCGGTCAGGGCGACGTCCTGCCGGATGGGGCGTTGCAGGAATTGAGAGAGGAACGCGAGCGCCGTCGGAAGCCCGGCGGAGGTGCCTCCCGAGGGCTCGTCCTCCTTCGTCACCTTGTAGCCGTAGTGGTAGTCCATGATGTCGCGCGTCAGGTGAGGGAACATCGACTGCGCGTACTCCCGGACCGCGATGAACGTGTTCCGCACGCTGTCCCGCATCTCGGGCGTCAGGTTGCCCAGGATGTCGTCCCGCTGCAGCGAGCCGCCACGCCCCGGCGTCGCCATCTCCCGCGTGGCCCAGATCTCGTGGATCAGGCCGTGCACCGTGCCGGCGAAACGATACGTCGCCGCCGAGAGCACCCGCCCGATCGCCTGGCTCCGCTCGCGCGCGGTGCGCTCCAGCGCCGCCGCGCGATCCGCGAACTGCTTCTGCTGGTCGGCGCCGCGGTTCATGAGCCCGAAGAGCACGGAGAGCTGTCTCCAGAGCCGGTAGTCCACGGGGCTGTCGTGCACCGCGCGCTCCAGCGCCTGGAGTGATTCCGCGAGGACGGCGGGCTCCTGGAACACCGCGGCGATGGCTTTCGAGGGCGAGGCCGCCTGCCGCTCGAGGAGCCACGCGATCACGTTCAGGTCCGTGGGGTCGGCGCGCAGTACCTTGACGTAGCCCTCCACCGCGCGGTCGGCGCGGCCGTTCCCGTTCTCCAGCGCCTCGAGATCGGCGAGGTACTTGAGATCGAGCACCTCCGGGGCGATCGAGAAGCCGCGCCGCGCCTCGGCCGCGTCGCCGCGGATGGCGTGAGCGATCGCGGTCTCGCGCCGTGAGGCGTCCGGCGGCGCGTCCATGGCGGGCACGTGCACCTGGCGGAGCCGCTCGATCGGGAGGAAGCGGCGCGAGGCCACGGCCAGCAGATCGTCGAACCCGGCCCGATGCATCATCCGGCGATAGGCGGTCAGATGGCGCTGCTCGTATTCGGCGGCCGCTTCCGATTCGCCGAGACGGTGATGGAGCATGGCGAGGCGGCCGAGGACGAAGGTCCCGTCGGCCCCGTTCAGGAGGTACCGGCAGATGTTCACCGCCGCCTCCAGGCTCGGGCGCGTGCCGATCTTCTCGTACAGCGCGACCAGCGCCATCAGCCGGTCGATGTCCGTCTCGAAGCCGCGTTCCAGCCCGAGCCGCTCCAGGATCTCGCAGGCCGGCTGAAGCTGGCCCGTCAGCTCATGGATCCACGCCTCGGCGAGCACCGCGAGCTTGTAGACCGAGGGATCGGTTTCCTTGTGGCGCGCCGCGACCCGGCGGCAGGTGGCTTCCGCCTCGGTGGGACGCCGGTTCACGAACTGGCGGAAGGCCTCCTCGAGGGCCAGGTAGGCGGTGGGCTTCTTCACCAGCTGGAACTGACCCAGGGCGAGGAACTCCCCCGCGCCGTGCACGGGGTCCTGGGCCATGTGGAGCATCGATTCGAGGTGCATCCGCCCCTGCTCGCCCGAAATGGATCTTCGGGACTGGAGCTGGGCGGCGCAGGCGACGGCCAGCGAGAGCTGGCCGCGCATGTGCTTGATCTTGGTGAAGAGGCTCAGCGCGTCGAGGTGCTCGGGCGTCTCCTCGAGGATCTCCGCGACCTCGAGCTCGGCGCGCTGCAGCTCGCGCATCTCGACCAGGACCTTCGCGTAGCGAAGGCGGTCCTGCATGACGATCGTGGCCAGTTCCACGGCCTGATTCTACTCCAAGCGGCGCCGCGCGCCAGCGACCGCTTCTCTAGCTGCCGGCGCCCTCGGGCCCGGGTGACGCGACCGGCATTCCCTTGTGCCGCGCCAGGAAATCCTCGATGAAGAGAAGCCCCTGCTCTCCCGCGCGCCGCACCATGCTGAGGAGCATGTCCATGCTGGAGACCTCCTCCAGCTGCTCGGCGACGAACCACTGGAGGAAGTTCCGGGACGTGTGGTCGTTCTCCGCGATCGCGAGATCCACGAGGCCGTTGATCTGCTTGGTCACGGTGACCTCCCAGTCCAGGGAGAGCTGCACCGCCTCCTGGGCGTTCGCGAAGGCGGGGCGTGGCGCCGCGATCGCCGGAATGGCTACGGAACCCCCCGCGTCGACTACGTAGTTCACGATCTTCAGAGCGTGAACCTTCTCCTCTTCGGCCTGGCGATAGAAGTGTTTCGAAAGTTCGGGAAGGTTCTCCCGTCCGAAATGGGACGCGATCTGGACGTACTGGAGGAAGGCGCCGAATTCGTTCCCGATCTGAGTATTCAGCGCCGCGACCATCTTCTGGCTGATGAGCATCGTCTCTCCCGGGAGCCGCCAGCGGCGCTCCGCTTCTACGAGGTCCGTCCGTACCGGCACGATGGAAAGCCAAGGGACCGGATACTTGTGCCGGACTGGCGCGATGTTGTCAAGCGGACGGAAGGGAGCGCGTCTCGCCGATGACGCTCCCCAACGTACACGTTTCACCTCTCGTTGTGCAAAAGCGCGCGCGTCACGGCGCGCGACCTGACACGCGCCGGGTTCGCTTCGGACGTCGCGCCGGCGCGACGCGCGTGCTCGTTCCTTCGCGATCGCATGACAATTCCTTTCTCATGCTTCGTTTTCGCATGGAAACCGGATTCGTTCCCCGGTGTTTCTCGGTGGGTCGGAGCGGACATCATCTCGGGGGACGATGCCGCACACGCCGTCGCGTGTTGAGGGCATGCGACTTGCAGGTTTTCTCAGTCGCAGTTCCGAATGACAAACGACGTTGTGGGACGCTTTACGGAGAGGAAGGTATTCCTGTCACCTGTCCGTGAAGCCGACGCAGGCGCACACACCGTGCGCCGGACACCCCGGGCATCGAGCCCGGGAGGAAGTGAGCGCATCATGTCGCCGACGCGAATCCCGAATCCCGATCTCGACGACCTCCCTGCCGATCTCCCCACGGACGACTCCGCGCGGAGCGTTCCCGAGGCGGAGCGGCATGTCCGTCTGGCGGACCGGCTGAACGAGGCCGAGCTGGAGGTGATCATCCAGGCCAGCGCGCTGCGCCTGCAGAACCTGGTCCTGGTACAGGCTTCCTTCGAGGACGATTCCGAGATCGCGTATGCCGAGGAGGAAGCATGAACGAGACCGAGAGCATCGACACCGCCATCGAACAGGTCGAACGGCTCTACCGGTCGGTGACCGGGCAGCAGCCGCCGGTCGGAGAGCAGCCGTACGCCACGATTCCCCCCGAGAAGGTCCCCGAAGAGCACGTCCAGGAGCAGGTGGACCGCCTGGTCGAGACGCTCGCCGCGTTTTCCACGGGCAGCCGCGTCGAAACCGAGTGGAAGCCATTGATCACGTTGTGGGAGGCCAAAGAGGAGCTGGTGATCGCCGTCGATCTGCCGGGCACCACGCGCGAGCGCGTGCACGTCACGGTGGACCGCGGCCTGCTCCAGGTCCATGGAGAGCGCCCGCTCCGCGAAACCAAGGACGGCGACGGACGGACCCTCAAGTACGTGGAACACCCCTACGGCCGTTTCCGCAGGGTCATCCCGCTGCCGCATGCCGCCCGCGTGGATCAGCTCCAGGCGAACCTGCATGACGGCGTTCTCGAGATCCGCATTCCCAAGCGGGAGTCATCCGAATCGCGAACCATACCCATCGCCTAGCGGAGGCCTCATGCCGCCGCGACGTTCCAAGAGCTCTTCCGAGTCGTCACGGAAGACGAAATCGATCAGCGAGCCCGAGGATCGGCCCGCTGTCCACGAGGAGAGACCCATGGAAGCGAAAGTCGACGTTCGCAAGCTGCAGATTCTGAACGACCGGATCAACCAGACCATCGACGCCCTGAACCAGGTGCGTCTCTCGGTGCATGGA